>CAZHZB010000001.1:0-11790 GCA_964537045.1 uncultured Candidatus Bathyarchaeia archaeon
AGGTTTTTGGCATGATTTCAGCCAAAACACCCTACCCCCTAGGTCGTATTAGAGATAATTCCTTTTTCCAAAGAAGCAAGTGCGCACAGAGACCGGGAGAACTTGCAGGATCTCTTCATGTGGAAGCAATTCTATGCACGCTTACCGCCGCCATTTTGTAGTTTGGAGTGAACGTTCTCTCGTCGAATTGTGTCGAGAAAAGTTTGTTGACCAAGAGCTCCTCAAAATGAAAATGCATTCCCACCCGTCCTCTCGGAATATTCTCATCGATCTTTACCACACAACGGACACTTCCCGCATTGCTCATAACTTCCACAATTTCACCGTCGGATATTCCAAGGATTCCAGCATCTGCCACGCTCAAGTAGCAGAATGGGCCTTCCCCAAACCTGTTAAGAGTTTTCGACTTTTGCGTCATTTCATTCGTCAAAAAATGGTGCGCTGAGCGAAAAGAAGTCAAGATCAAAGGGTATTTGTCGCTGCGAATGTCTTCCACGCCTTCGAAGTGTTCAGGCATGAACCTTTGGAACAGCATTCGCTTTTCAGGCCAAGCATCTGCACCACTGTAAACGCTATCCACAGGAACCTGCCTGTAGGCGGGGACAATTTCTACGATTTCTTCTGTGATGTCCCTCGCTGTCTCAAAATTGAAGTGGTTGGCACACCCGAAATATGTACTGAGCTCTTTGAATATGCGCCATTCAGGCTTGCAGTTTCCGCATGGTTCTCGAACTTTCCGAACATACCTCACTCGCCTCTCACCATTCGTGATGGTTCCTTCACGTTCGAATAATAGAGGGGTGGGCAACACTACGTCCGCAGATTTCGTTGTCAAGGTGTGATAGTTTTCCATGACCACAACAAACATTTCTTTGAGATTCTTGTGAACTACGTTCAAGTTAGGCAACGACTGTGCGGCATTCATTCCGGAGATGAACACAGCTTTTGGAGGTGAAATTAGAAATGCTTCGACAATGCTCTTTCCCTTGCTGTTTGGCACTTTGACATTCCACATGTTTTCAAGAACTGGCGCGGTGGCAAGTGGCCCTGTTGGCAAACGGTCAGGTAAGCATCCCATGTCTCCTACACCTTGAACGTTGATTTCGCCTCTCAGCGATAACAGCTGAGCGTTCTTGAGGATCATCAGGTTCAGCAAGGCATGCACATTTTCTGAGCCTGTGACGTGTTGGGTAAGCCCCATCCCATGAACTATTCCTAAAGCCCTGGCATTGGCGATGTAGTCGATTAACTGATTGAGTTTTTCAAGGTCAACGCCACAGGCTTGTCGCACAAAGTCGATCGTGTACAATTCCACGACGCTTCGGAGTCTTTCGAATCCTTCGACATTTTCAGCGGATTTGTCGTAAGAGCGTTGATGAATGAGCACATTCATTATGCCGTTAAGTAAGATGAGTTCTGTACCTGGGTAAACAATGAGGGATACATCTGAGAACTTGGTAGTCAAGCTGTAAAGGGCATGGCTTGAAATCACTTTCAATCCTTGCCGTCTGGCCCTCATTATCCTGTTGTAGAGAACAGGGTAGTTCCCAGCCGGGTTGGAACCTATAATGAATAGGCAATCGAGTCCATAGATATCATCCATTCTGGAAAAAGCAGCTCTACTCCCGAAACAGTTTTCCAATCCCTGAACAGTCGTAACATGACATAGCCTCGCGCAGCAAGCGTCAACGTTATTCGTTCTATACGCGATTCTCGCAAACTTCTGAGTTACATAGCAATCTTCGTTTGTTATCTTGCCGGAAGCATTGATGAAGACCTCGCTTGGAGCCAAATCTTTAGTCTGTTGGTAAACAAAGCGGTACGCTTCGTCCCACGAAACTTCCTGAAAGGGTTCCCCTTTGTCTTTCCTGATCAAAGGGCTCAAAATTCTGCCCTCGTCGGTGCTCATCGTCTCGTGGACGGTCAAACCCTTGATGCATGCTATTCCCTCACTCGGATTGTCGGTTTTGTCGGGCAACATCTTCACAATTCTGCCGTTTTCAACGATGAATAGAAGACGGCAGCCGCAACCACAGTAAGGACAAACGGAAGCCACAGTTTCCAAGGCAAACCCAGTAGTAGACAGTTTTGAGTAACCTTAAAAAAAGCTTCTGTTCAGCGGACTCTGGGCAGACTGTTCTTCCCTGTTCCCTTGTTTTTTCCCCAGACGGCCTTTATGAGTAGTATTGTCTCGAAGAAAGGCAGACCTCGACTGGCAATCACTTTCGAATTCAAACCTTTAGCTGAACATCTCTGCAGAGTCTTGTCGATATCTGATAGAGAAGACTGCATCAGGAGAATCTGGCCTTCAGGCGTCAGGTGATCTGCTGCCTCGTCGATGAAACGGTCGATGACCTCTCTTCCTGTTCTCCCGCCAGCCCAAGAGCATTCAAGCCAAGAAGCGGTTTCTCTCTCTACTGGTAAGTATGGTGCATTGAAGAGAATCACATCGAATTTCACAGTTGGGTTAACAGAACTGAGAAGGTCTCCTTGAAGAAAAGTGATCCTTTCGTTCACACCATTCAACTTGGCGTTTTCGAGCGCGCAACAGACAGCATAAGGGTTAACATCAATGGCAAGGACTTCTCTGGCCTTCTTGGCTGCAACAATGCCCAGAATGCCGCACCCCGTGCCCACATCAGCAACTCTGCAGAGTTTTTCAACAGGCAAGTTTTCAGCAAACAAAAGAGAATCCTCGGCTGGTTCGTACACGTTCTCATCTATAAGAAAAGTAAAGTCGCCAAAGAACACTTTCTTGCTAGTTGATGGTATTTGCCAGCACCTCGAAATCTTCTGGCCCCAATTCTCTTACGCGCTTGTCCGAGTATGGAAGCCTTTCAGCAATTTCAACTGCCCTCAGCTTAGTCGCCCGTCGAAGACCCCTCAAATATGGCAAAATGGCTCCTCTGACCTTTCTATTCCGATGTGTAAACAGTACCTGCAATAGTCGTCTGAATGCAATATCGCTCATTTGTATGTGAGAGTTTTGTCTCTTCAGAACCAGACGCGTGATGACTGAATCTACCTTTGGCTGTGGCCAAAACGCCGTTTTGGAAACTTCGTCCAACAATTCAACTTCTGCATAATGGTAAGTGAAAACCGTAAGCCAGCCATACTCTTCACTGCCGATGGAGGCAACAAGATGAGCCGCAAATTCTTTCTGGAAAACCAAGACCCCACATTCGCAGTTCTGCTGCAACATCCACGGAACCAGACGTGACGATATGTTGTAAGGCGGGGCGGAGACAATCTTGTTGAAGCGAGGAATGTCCGTCTTGAGAACATCGCCCACGATCACGTGTGTGTTGCAAACGTCGGTCAACTGTTCCCGTAGGATCGCTGCTACTTGCTCGTCGGCTTCGACGGCCAGAACGTTCTTGCACTTTTCCGCGAGTAGACGTGATAAGAAGCCAAGACCTGCTCCAATATCCAAGACTGTGTCGTCTTTTTCGAGTGAAGCGTAGTCAATCATGCCTTCGTATATTGATTGGTCGACAATGAAGTTCTGTCCAAACGATTTTTTCGGCAGACTTCGATTATTTCGAAGCAGTAGCTTCGTTTTTTCTAAGAGACTCATATTAACCAGTTTACTGAAAACAGCTGTGCTATTGGGCTCTCGTAAACAACCGATATTTGCTATCGCTGCTGAGTTCTTCCAGAACCCTCTTTGTGATGAGTTTCACAGGGTTTGGCAATTCAGTCCGTTTCTGTAGGTCTTCGAAGTTTTCAAACGGTTTTCTTTCACGTTCGTTTACGACCTGCCACATGTATTTCTTGCCGATGCCTGGAACAAGTTCCAGTGCATGCATTCTCGGCGTCACGGCGCGGGAAGTATTGAAGAATTTAACAAACCATTCTTCACGATTCAGCACTATCCTGTTGATGACCACTGGAAGCTCGTTTTTTGCAGCAGCGGTGAGTTCTTCATAGCCGATTCGACCAATAATGTATGTTATTTCGTCTCGTGCTTCCTTGCCAACAAAAACCCGATCATAAGGTTTTAACGTGACACCTTCTTTAACCAAAGCTTCCAGTAAGGTGAAGAATTCCTCCCCCGCCAGTTGAACTAGAGCTCCCGCTCGATAACCGGCTCGGCCAGAGACATGAACGCCAGGCCGCCCATGGGGAAGGAAATCCAGAATGTAAGCGTACTCTTCGTACCGCTTCTCCATCATAGTCATAACAGCCTATACATAGTCTGTCTTTATTTAAAAATAGTTAGGGTAGCAGTCCCGTCTATTTCTGGATTCTATGTTCATCCAAGAGCTTTATTATCGCTTCCAGCTTTGAGGTTTCAATGATCTTGCGACCACCAGCTAGGAAAACTCGTAACTCTTCGATGCTCTTTGGCATGCAGTTAATGATTTCAATTGCTTCCACTTCTTCCAGACCGAAATCTGTCACAAGCTTCTGCATGAGCTTCTCACTTGTCTCAGCGTCGACCTTCGCGAATTTTGACACGTAGTCAAAGGTTCGGCGTTGCAGCTGATCAAGGTTCTCTTCTCCGATGGAATCCATTGTCTTCTTGACCTGTGGCAAGGTCAGTTTCTTTTCTGTAACGTTTCCTGCAGACATTTCAATCGCTCCTGTATGGTTCTAAATGCTCGGGTCTAGCGATGATCACCCTTACGGCGTCTCCCTGTGAAACACTCACCACGTAGCTTCTTCCTCGCTTGTTCACTATCGTACCGACTCTTCCATGGTACCTTCTATGAGGCATCCCCTTCTGCACACTCGGTTCGATCTTGACGACAACTTGACTACCCGGTTGATATTCATAGAGCAGTTTACTGAGACTCAATTTACCACGCTCTCTAGGCTCTTTCGTCAGAATACGGCGCGAACCAGAGCGAAGACCTTTCGATTTTCTCGTCATTTTTTCCTCAACTCTTTGCTATCCATGATTACATTCAGAACATCAAGTTTCAAAGGCTTCGCTTTGTTGTTGAGAACCTCTGAAACGCTGGGAACTGTTCTTCCATCATCCCCGGTCACCAATTCTTTAACGTACAGTCCCCCTTGGCATCTTATTTTCATTTCAGCCTTTTGGGGTGACATTTTCTTAACGTTCACCTCGTATATGTACTTTTCTCGCGTCAAATCTGCTCGGCGGTGTACAACCCGCAATGGCGTCCGCTGTTTTACCAAAGCGTTTGTCAGTCTCACCTCAAGAAGCCGCAGGTCTTTAGCAGCAATCTGTTTTTCAAACTCCATGATCAAACGGTACTCCTTCTGAGTGGACTCGCCTTTCTTCAGGTTTCTCACGACGTCTTTGTCGGCAAGCTGCAGTTGTGAAACCTGAACCTTGCCTTTTCCCTGAACATTCACCTCTTTCATCAACTTTTTAAGATCGAGAAAACGCTTCTTTGGTTCTGTGATTTCGATAACAAAAGGTCTACCATTGCCCAGCATGCGAGCGTCGATGTCTTCTCTTCCAGAAGCATGAAAAGAAGATTTGACGCCCTGCGTAGCTTGCAAGAACGGACCTTCAACTATCTCCTGCACCGATTCAGCGTACATTTTACCTGTCCAATCGCATTTTTTGCATCCCTTTCCATGGCAGGATGAACAAAACCACTTTGACTGCGGGATTTCTCTAGTTAGTTTTCTGTATCTTCCGGAAACAAAGAGCGGATTGGGCTGAAGGCTTAAGCTCCCAATAAACGGGTTGACAAGCACAACCATCTCTGGTTTCTTGAAATCCACGGATTTGCCATTGCGCTCGGCCAATTCTTTTCCTATCACTCTGCCAAACTCGTTGCGCATACTTTCAGCATGTAAGACATCGAATTCTGCTCTGAACTCATCCTCTCGCTCTGCAACAGCCACTGGCAATTCTGTGCCGACGAGGAACGTATCATACTCAAAATCCTTGAGAAGGTCTATAGATTTTTCCACAAGATCGCGTGTGACCTCAAACCTATTCCGACATAGATAGCACTCTGACGATTTGTTTTTTGTCCGCATGAGTTTTCCCAAACCATCTATCACTGACTGAGCAGTCTTGGAAAAGCCGTTCACCGCCAATACTCTGAGAATTCGTTCGCCTCTTTCCTCGTTTAGAAGAATCGATTCATGCCCATTAAGTGTTAAGACGAGCTTTATTGCTTCACCTCTTTCTGCATTGTCAAGTCCATGTCCAAGAAGAGCAAACTGCCGTCCAAGGCAATGATCGCACAAGGCGTGCGCTTCGAGCATCTTCAGGGCTTTCTGCAAAATGTCCATTCAGTAACCTTCGTTCCAAAAAGTCTACTTCATATCCATGGGCATGCCTTTCCCAAATAAGGGAAATTTCTTTCTTCTCCGCATGGTTTTGAGCATTCGCCGCATCATTATGTACTGCTTCAGAAGCTCCTTGACGTCCTTTTCACTTGTTCCAGAGCCCCTAGCAACACGCTTCATCCTTGAAGAATTGAAGATTTTAGGGTTATCTCTTTCTTGCGGAGTCATCGATTGAATAAGTACACGCCATTTTTCCAAGCGCCCTTCAGCCATGTTAAGCATGTCATCGGGAATTTTGTAAGACATTCCAGGAAGCATTTTGAAGAGTTTTTTGAAGGTACCCATCCCTTTCATAGCTTCAAACTGCTCGTACATGTCGGTCAACGTGAATTTTCCACTCATGATTGCTTTGGCTTTCTTTTCAGGAACAGTTATCTCGGCTTCCTTCACCTTATCCAGAAGCGTCTCCAAATCGCCCATTCCCAAGAGCCTGCCGACAAACCGCGACGGTACAAAAGCCTCTATGTCCTCAGTTTTCTCGCCCGTGCCTATGAACTTTATCGGCGCACCAGTAGCAGCAACGGCAGAAAGAGCCCCTCCGCCTCTGGCAGACCCGTCAAGCTTCGTTACTAAGATCGACCCTATCGGAGTTGCCTCGTTAAAGGCCTTTGCTTGAGCAAGAGCTTGCTGTCCTATGGTTCCATCGATAACAAGCATGACTTCGTCTGGCTTGATGCTTCTTTCGAGCACCTTCATCTCCTTGATCAATTCTTGTTCTTCTTTGTGACGACCCGAGGTGTCGACTATGATCACGTCCCTGTCGCCATACTGTCTCAGTCCTTCGGTTACGACTTTGACGGCGTCCTTTGCCTTCGGATCGCCATAGATGGGAACATTAATTCTGGTTGCAAGCTGTTGAAGCTGTGCAAAAGCGCCTGGGCGAAAAGTGTCGGCGCAAACCAAAGCAGGCTTCAAACCTCTCTTCTGTAAGTACCTTGCAAGTTTGGCGGCAACCGTTGTCTTTCCCGAACCCTGAATGCCCACCAACATTATTACCCTTCTTTTGCCAGGTTCAAACTTCAAGGGAACGGCTTTGTCGCCAAGAAAGCGGGTCAACTCTTCATAGACTACTTTTATCACATGTTCACGGCGTGAAATGCCCGGAGGAACTTTCTCTTGTAAAGCTCTGTCTTCTATCCGCTTAGAAATGTCAAGGACTAGCTTGACGTTCACGTCTGCCTGAAGCAGAGCTCTTTGAATGTCGCGTACAAGCTCTTTGACAGTTGCCTCATCGACAACGGACGCCTTGAAAACCTTCTTCAAGGCATCGTAGAGCGAGGAGCCTAAGTGTTCAAGAGACATTGTTTTCCTCAAAACTAGAACCAGCCAAGTATTTAATAGCTGTTCCGTTCGCCAACCATGATTCCACAAGCTTTTTACATTTCAGAGAACCTAAGAAATGTCTGAGGGTCAAAGTTGAGTGAAACAGTGAAAATAATTGAGAACAAAAAGATTCCGTCCGGAGCTACATTGGTTTTCGGTTTTCCGGACGTTGGACTGGTGGGCGTCATAGCCGCGTCACATCTCGTTGACGAATTGAAACTCGTCGAAGTCGCTTATGTGGATTCGACTCTGCTGCCCCCGCTTGTCGTTCTTCATGAAGGCCTGCCGCACTCTTCGATCAGAATCTTCGGAGATGATAACCTGCTGTTGGTAATTTCTGAAGTACCTGTACCTGTAGATGTTATTTACCCCGTAATGGATGCCTTGATCGATTGGGGAAGAAGCAAGAACATCAAAATGATGATCGCCCTAGGTGGAATCCCCATACAAGACAGGCAAGACGCAAAGGAGCTAAAGGTTTTCGCTGCTGCATCGAGTCCTGAAGCACTAAAGATTCCTGAGGATAAGCAAATAGAAATATTGACGGAAGGATACTTGGTCGGCGCTCAAGCAATCATGCTGCAACGAGCAGCAAACAACAAAATACCGGCCATAACCTTACTCGCTCAATGCTTCTACAACTATCCCGACCCGGAGGCAGCTGCAGAGGTTCTGAAAGAGCTTGGAAGAATCACAGGGGTCAAGGTGAACTTTGCGAAACTCTTGGAGAAAGGCGAAGAAATCAGACTCAGAGCCAGAGACGTGATGAAGAGAACGCAGGAAGAGATGTCGAAAATGAAGAAACCTCAGGAACTAGACATTCCGATCTACGTTTCTTAGGGAGGGAGAAGCATGGCGATAAGGAGAAGACGTTCAATCTGGGAAATAGTTGATGAACACTTTTCAGACGTGGAACGGTGGGCGGACAGATTTGAGAACATTTACGCAGAAAGGCCAAGCTGGAACCTCCGTGACTGCTCGATAGAACCGCTGCGAGAAATAACAGTAACTCCCACAGAAGTAACGATAACTGTTGACTTGCCCTTCACAAGCAAAGCCAATGTCAAAGTCAAACCGGTGGGGACCAGTTCGCTTGAAATAACGGCGAAAATGAGCAAGGTAGTCAAACTCAAAGAGCTTGGAGTGACTCACTGCAAAGGCGAATTTCAGAAGTATCACAGCCATCTGCACATACCTGTTCCTGTGTACACGAAGAGAATGACCGTTAAATACAAGAAAGGACTCCTAGAAGTACGCTTGCCCCGCAAGCACTAACGAGCACTCAATTGATAATTTTGAAGACTCAGTTTTTGAGACACCATCACAATTCAGACGGCTCTTCATCACATCATCGACCTCATGAGCCTCTTAGAGAGACGACGAAATAAACCTTGACGAAAATGTTTTATTGTCAAGCCAAGTCTTAGAGACTGTACGGCGGCGACAGCGATTGACGACTGAAAAAGCAATTCACTTCGCAATATTCGTGTTTATGCTTATCGGATTGTCCAGTCTGAGCGCTTGGGTAGCCTACACGTACTTGCATGACAATTTGATACTGGAGATAGCAGGTATGGCGCTAAGCTGGGGAACAATACTGTTAGTCCTTTATGTGAGCTTCAACAGAGCCGGATGGGACTGGTGGAGCAAAAAGTAACATCGGCAACAAAGAGTGACATGTAACAAACGCGGTTATTTTGTTCTCATTATCTTGAGTCTGCCAAGGATTTTCCAGTACTCGATTTCGACGCCTGGAGCTAGCTTGGCCTTTAACTCTTCTTCTTGTGGGAAGGGAGCGTCAAAGTACTCGTAGGTTTCAAGATCCATAATTTGAACACCTGTAGGATTTACCGCAAACACTTGACCCATCCTCTTGTCTATCATCGGCACTTCCGCATTGAGGTCAACAGGTTTGACAAATTGACGCTTCTGGCCGTCAAACACGCCTATGGCCACAATTCTAAACTTGGCAGATCCATGTTTACCTGGTTTCGACTTTGTGATGTCAACTATGTGACACGGTTCACCGTCAATAATCATGTAGCCGCCGACACGTAGACTTCCAACGTCAACTGGTTTGCTCAAGTACATACCAACATTGCACGAGCTCTATCCACAGCAATTTTAAACAACACCCATATATAGCTTAAGGTGGCGCTACTACGCAGAAGGCAGAAAAATTGTTCAAAAGCGTCGGTCTGGTCGCACGGTACGATAGAAGGAAAGCTGTCAAACTGGCAGAAGACCTCGCTAAACATCTAACCGCACGTGGATTAGACGTCTACGCAGAAGAAACATTAGTCAAGAAAACAAAAGTCAGAATACCATCTATTCCACTGGAACAGATGAGAACTGATTTCATAATAGCAATCGGCGGAGACGGGACAATACTGCGAACCTGCATCACAATCCCGAAACCAGAGCCACCGATACTCGCGATAAACATGGGTGTCAGAGGTTTTCTAACAGAAATCGAACCTCAGAAAGCCTTAACCGCAGTGAACAAATGTCTTGCTGGCAACTTTGAAATCGAGAAGTACCTGAAGCTGTCAATAGCCGCTGACGGGTTGAATTTCCCTGACGCTTTGAACGAAGTGGTGATTTCACCTGACGAACCAGCAAAATTGCTTTACGCCCACATTTTCAGAGACGGAGAACGAATTCTAGACTGCCAGTCAGACGGATTAATGGTTGCCACTCAAACAGGCTCCACAGGCTATTCCATGTCAGCAGGAGGACCTGTCCTGGATCCAGGAGTGAACGCGTTCGTCCTCACGCCGATAATTCCCCTCAGCATTTTCCACCCAATCGTTTTTCCCAGCAATTCAGAATTGACGATCGAAATCATCAAGTCGAGAAGGACGCAAATACTAGTAGATGGGCACCATAGACAAATCGCAACTTCCAAGCTTCCTCGCATAAAGATCACACGCTCAAAATATGAAACATCATTCATTAGGTTCAGACACAACTTCTACGATCGCTTGAGAAACAGACTGTTTTTCAGAGGAATGCGGTGAAAATCATAGCAAACCCCGGCAAAAGGGCCATAGTCTTGGATACTTCCGCCCTCGTCGCAGGGTTCGATCCTTTTTCCATAAGTGAAGAACAGTACACCGTCCCAGCCGTGAAGGACGAGATCACACGCAAATCCATTTCAGTGTTCAGATTTGAAACAGCCGAAGAAAACGGAAGAATAAAGATCGAGAAACCAAGCGACCAATTCCTAGAAACTGCCAAAAAAACGGCTTCCGAAGTCGGAGACGCCTTTTTCCTTTCAGAAGCGGATCTTCAGGTTTTAGCACTTGCCTTTCAGCTCAGAGCATGCGGTTACTTGCCACTGATTGCCACAGACGACTATTCAATACAGAACGTAGCAAAACAAGCACAAATAGAATTCGCCCCACTTGTCACATTCGGTATTCGTCGCCGTCTAGAGTGGCTGCGCTACTGTCCCGCATGCCACAAGACTTACTCTGCCCATTCCAAATCCTCAAACTGCGACATCTGCGGAACAGAACTGAAGAGGAAACCGATAAGGAGAAAAGCAAACGGCTAGCAACCCCAAACTATAAAAAACTCTCGGCGACAGTCAACTCGTAATCCAAAGAGGGACGATTTTGAGTTCAGTCGAAAAAACCACGTTGTACTTTGAAAAAGCAGGCGAACAGAACACGAAGACTCTTCTCAAGTTCGTGAAGAAATACGTTGAAAAAGAAGGAATAAAAAACATCGTAGTCGCATCAACAACCGGCCGCACAGGAGCGGAAGCAATTGATGTCTTCAAGAACTGCAACGTCACGGTCATCGTCCAGCCTACGGATTCAAGGAACCGGGAAAGAATGAGCTTCAAGAAGAATATGAGAAGAAGATCTGCTCAAAGGGCGGTAGAATCTTCGCTGGCACTCACGCATTAAGCAGTGCCGAAAGAGCTGTACGGAAAGACTTCGGCACAATCCAACCTCTGGAACTGATTGCCAATGTCCTAAGAAGATCGGGTGAAGGAACGAAAGTCTGCGTCGAGATAACGTTGATGGCAGCCGACGCTGGACTAATTCCAGTTGATAGAGATATCGTGGCAATCGGCGGAACTGGATATGGAGCAGATACCGCACTTCGCATACGCCCAGCAAACGCGGCCAAGTTCTTCGATCTCAAAATAAAGGAAGTAATAGCAAAGCCTCT
>CAZHZB010000001.1:11890-25298 GCA_964537045.1 uncultured Candidatus Bathyarchaeia archaeon
CAAACGCGGCCAAGTTCTTCGATCTCAAAATAAAGGAAGTAATAGCAAAGCCTCTGAACTTCTAAAGCGCAAATCAGCTAAACATCATCACTGTCGCGTTTGCTGAAGTACATTATGTCATGATGCTTGACATAGCCAGACTTCTCAAAAAGCTCTTGTGAAGCAATGTTGGAAGTCTCTATCAACGCGCAGAATAGGCGCATCCCGTTCTTTCTCAATATTCGTTCGGATTCACTGATCAAGGCTTTGGCGATTTCACGATTTCGATAAGCAACGTCAACGGCAAGCCTGTTTATCCAGCCTTTTCGAACATCACAGCTTATGATTGCAGTTCCGATCAAGCGGCCGTCTTCGAACGCGCCTAGAAAAAAGTCAGGGTGAGATTTGATTTCTTTCGAAATAGCTTCTTTGCTGTCTCGACCCTTTGGTTTGAAGGACAGTTTAGCCCTAGACCAAAGGTCGACCATGTCTTCATAGTCGACAATTGACAGTGTTCGAATTTTCATTTCAACACTTAGGCTGATTCTTACTTCTCTTTCTCAACCTGTCTTGTGGTGTCTTCAATTATGTCCAATGCAGAGTCAACGAGTTCTTTTGTGATCACTAATGGTGGCGCAATCCTGATCGTCGAAGCACCGCAGGAAATCACGTTGATACCTCGCTTCCATGACCGCATCATTATTTCATTGACCTTCTGAGGTGCAGGCTTCTTGCTTTCCTTGCTTTCAACGATCTCCATGCCTATCATCAATCCCTTGCCTCTAACATCGCCTACGATTTCGCTCTTCTCTTTGAGTTCATTGAGACGTTTCATGATGTACGCGCCTTGCTTGGTAGCATTTTCCAAGAGCTTCTCTTCCTTAATCACGTCGATTACCGCGCTTGCCGCAACGCATGACAGCGGGTTTCCGCCGAAAGTACTTGCGTGTGAACCGGGAACCCAGTCCATGACCTTGGACTTTGCGATGCATGCTCCCAGAGGGAGACCTGAAGCCAACGCCTTCGATGTGCAGATGATATCAGGTTCAACGCCCCAGTGCTCAATAGCGAACCATTTCCCACTTCGGCCCATGCCGGATTGAACTTCATCGTCGATGAACAGAAGGCCATATTTGTCGGCGATCTTCTTCAGTCGCTGGAAGTATTCTGGCGGCGGTACAACATATCCACCTTCACCTTGTATTGGTTCAACCAATATTGCAGCTGTATCTTCAGGAGGAATGTACTTCTGCAAAACGTATTCGTCGATAAAATCTACGCACCAGTAGTGGCATTCAGGAAATGTTAGTTTGTAGGGACATCTGTAACAATATCCGTAGGGTACGTGGGTTACTCCTGGCATTAATGGGAAGAAGGAACGTCTTTGAGTAGGCTTGCTCGCAGTAAAGGAGAGCGCACCAACTGTTCGTCCGTGAAAGGCACTTATGAATGCTATGAACAATTGCCTGCGACTGTGCCATTTCGCAAGCTTGATCGCGGCTTCAACCGCTTCGGCGCCACTGTTGCCGAAGAAGATTTTCTTTTCAGGACTTCCTGGCGTGATATGTGCAAGTCTGTCTGCCAAGTCGACTACTTCTCTATAGTAGAAGTCTGTGTTTGAGTAGTGTAAGAACCGATCACACTGGTTCTTTACAGCTGCAACTACCTTCGGATGGCTGTGGCCGACGTTCATGCAAACTAGGCCCGAGTTGAAGTCAATGAATTCGTTTCCATCAACGTCCTTTATAATGCAGCCTTTGCCTGATTCCACGACAAGCGGGTAGAATCGCCCGTAAGATGGTGAAATCAGGCTTTCATCCTTTTTCACGAGTTCTCTTGCCTTGGGTCCTGGAGGAGTAACAACTATCTTGGGGTAACTGCTCATTCATCATCACCAGTTGGGACTACACGATTAGAGAAAAGACAGTTTATATAACTATCTGTATAACCCCAGCAGAAAGCTACATGAAAAAACGGCAACAATCAAAAAATGTGGTAGGGGTTATGTTTAGCACTGTGCACTTAGTTTTCCATAAAGTGCCAGATCGGGCGCAGATGTTAGCCTGCTATATTGGTCCCAGTCCTCGTCAATCCATTTCTGGATCCGTTCAGCATCATCTGCGGACAGCCCTCGGAATCGTCCCTGTGGTGCGAAGTAATCCTTCACTGGTTTGCGTTTCGTTTTGTCAACTAGCCTGTCGCTTGGAGAGTTGAGTTTGAATCTTCCGTTTTCGATTTCATAGAGCACCCATAAGCCACTGAGCACGGCCAGTCTGCCAAGCTCTATCGTTTTGCTGCTGTCGCATCGCCATCCTGTTGGACACGGCGTAAGCAAATGGATGTATTTTGTTCCTCTGATCTCTCTGGCTTTTCTTAACTTGTTGATGAAGTCTAATGGATAAGAGGTACACGCTGTTGCTACGTAAGGGATTTTGTGGGCGGCCATTATGAGAGGCATGTCTTTCTTGCGCTCTCTCTTCCCAGAAGGCGTCGTGGTTGTCCAAGCACCGTATGGTGTGGCACCGCTTCTCTGCATTCCAGTGTTGCCATAGGCTTCGTTGTCATAACATATGTAAATGAAATCTGTTCCTCTTTCCGCTGCCCCTGACAGGGCTTGGATACCGATGTCAACTGTTCCGCCGTCTCCAGCCCAGCTCACGACAGTGACATCATTGATCTTTCTCTGTTTCAAGGCTGCAACGACGCCTGAAGCCGCTGCAGCGGCTGATTCAAACAGTATGTTCTGAAGGGGAACAGCGAAGGAAGTGTATGGGTAGGGTCCTTGGATCACTGTTGTACAGCATGCGGGAACCATCATCATTACCTTGTTCCCCAAGGCCTTGTAGAGCAGGCGAAGCGACACGGCTGGACCGCAACCTGCACATGCAGCATGTCCTTTCAGCAGGTATTCTTCTTTTGGAAGCTCCTTTATCGTTACCATTCATGATCACTCCTTCAAATCGAACCATTCGGTTGTTTTTTCAAGTTTGCCTTCATGCATGGATTTCAACGATTTCTGCGCCATTCTTTCAATTGAATCCGCCGTCACGTCTCTTCCTCCCAAGCCTGCTATGAAACTGGCGATCATTGGCCTGTCTTTCTGGTTGAAAAGTGCCGCTTTTGTTTCCGAGCCCAGGAAGCCTTCCATGCCGAAGGATATATGCCGATCAATAGTTGAGATCATCTGCACATTCTTGGCAAGCTTCAGAATTTCCTCAACAGGGTATGGACGATAAACGCGAACTCTTGCCGAGCCCACCTTGTATCCTTCGTTGCGCAGTTTGTCGACGGTCAGTCTTGCTTCGCTTCCCATCGTTCCCATCGTAAGCATCACCAAGTCTGCACCGTCACACTTGTACTTCTCGATCATCCCGCCGTATTCGCGGCCGAACTGTTTTCCGTACTCTTTGTCTATTTTGGGGATCAGTTGCTTGGCATTTTCCATCGCTTCTTGTATCATGTACCGAAATTCCATGTAGTATTCAGGTGCAACGAGGTTGGCATGAGAGTAGGGTCTGTCAACGTCCAGCATCCATCCTGATTTGTACGCGGGCAGAAATGCGTCGACTTCTTCTTGGTTCGGTATGTTGGCTGGGGCGGTTGTGTGAGACAGAATGAAGCCCTCCAAGCAAATCATCGCTGGCAAGAAGACTTGCTCGTTCTCGCATAGTTTGTAAGCTTGGATTATAGTGTCAAAGACTTCTTGGTTGTCAGCGCAGTAGAATTGCATCCAACCTGTGTCTCGCTGAGAAAGAGAATCGCTGAAATCAGGCCATATGCTCCAGGGAGCCCCCATGGCACGATTGACAACCGCCATCACTATCGGCAGGCGTGAACCAGAAGCCCAGTGTAACGCTTCATGCATAAGTGCCAGTCCATGAGAGGACGTTGCAGTGAATGTTCTCACTCCTGCAGCAGCCGCACCTATGCACGCTACCATCGCGCTGTGTTCAGATTCGACACGGATGTACTCGGCATCCATTTGCCCTGACTCGACGAAATCAGCTATCTTCTCAACCACGGTTGTTTGGGGAGTAATTGGATAAGCGGCAACGACCTTGACTCGCGCGGCTTTCGCAGCGTAGCCTGCCATGTGGTTTGCAGTGTCGACTATCTGTGCCATTTATTCTTCCTCCCGCTTCATGGTAATTGCCTTGGTCGGGCACTCATTGGCACAAATTCCACAGCCTTTACAGTAATCATAATCGATTTTCGGTGAGTCATCTTCCTGTCGAGATATGGCGGCGTCTGGGCAATAGATCCAGCAGAGAGTACAGCGTGTACATTTTGCGTAGTTCACTTCAGGACGGAAAGTTCTCCATGATCCAGTTTTTCCCATGCTGCCTTCAGTCGGTGAAGACAAAGGCGTAAGCGGCATTTCCTTCCGACTCTTCGTCAGTGTCATTGAGTTCCGACCTCCCACCATTTCACCGATCGTTCATAGGCTAATTCTGTAGCCTTCATGTTCTTCTCTCCAGCTGCACCTGACCAAGTTTTCTGAACGACTTTCATGATGCTGTCGAGTTTCACTTCGTCCGTTGCCTTGGCAAAGGCGCCCAAGATGGATGTGTTGACAAGCGGTTGCCCAGCGACAACCAGATTGAGTTCAAGCGCTATGCCAGTTGCATCAACAGTTGCGACGCGCCAACCGCTCAACCCTATCTCATTCGGTTTTCTCTTTGTGTTAACAATGACTGTGCCGTTCTTCTTCAGACCTTCAGTAACATCAACAACCTTGTAGATGTAAGGATCGAGAACTATGACATAATCAGGACTGTAAACTTGACTGTGAACAAGTATTGGCTCACTGCTTAATCTTGCAAAGGCTTTCACAGGAGCACCACGACGCTCAGCTCCAAAATATGGAAACGCTTGAACTGATTTTCCTTCGATAAAAGCTGCCTGAGCCAGAACTTCTGCCGCTGTGACGCTGCCTTGCCCACCTCGACCATGAATCCTGATCTCTTTGAGCAAACCTTCTCACTTCCGTCGAGAAATGAACGATGGAGAACTCAGCCTTATTAGTGTTAGCTCAAACAAACAACAAAAATATCATCAATAGTACACCCGCCGCCACGAAGACAGGAATGACCGATCTCTTCGCAGTTTGAAGACTTCGGTCTATCAGAAGGCACAGTGTTTCAAGTTGCTGGGCTCCGAGAACCGTGACGTCTTTGACTATTACACCGCCAAAGGCTGCCTTAGCTGGGTCCAACGTAGCGATGGCGGCCAAGGTCACATCTTTGATGTAACCTAACAACCTTGTCTTGTCCATCACTTCTCCGACTGGATGGTAACCGTGTCCTCCGAGTATCAGTGCGCTCACGGCGTGTGTGTCGGTCGTGAAGACTTCGCCTTCACTGATACCCAAGGAACTCAAGCAGGACAGAATCTCCTCCCGTAAACCTGAAACCATATTGTTACCATCAATGACAATGTAAGCAGTCGTCTGATCTCCGCATTTAACAACGACGGCCGTGATTCCGCCCGTTCCCATCCCGTCTTCCAGACTGAACTCTTTTGGCACAACAGTGGCCGCACCGACTTCAAAGGGCAACTGTTTAAGCGAGGCAATCTTTTTCAGACATTTGCTCGCTACGTCTTTCAGTGATTCCAATGATTTCTGCATCTCCGCGTCTCCGTCCATGCTGTTGTGGGCGTTGATCACGGCACAAAGGTTCAACCCATTCTTCCGAGCTTCTTCGCTGACGAACAAACCCAGTTCTGGCGGAAGATCCTCAATGGTTTTGGGAGCAAGAGTAAAAGAGATCAAGACTGATTTCCCGAATACTTGGCAACACGCAGTGGCCAAACCGTTTGTCACCTTGACAAAGGGAGAGGCTTTCGTTTCTGAGGCCTCGAGATCGTTGATCGCCGTTATGAGATGATCGATTATTTTCTGGTTCTGTTGTTGTGAAGCCAGATCATACTCGTGACCCATCAGACCGTGAGGAACACACGCCACGCAACCCAATTGCTTCTCCAAGGCAGCTTTGGTCATTGAGGGCAGAAGACTGCTTCCAATGTTCTTGAAGGGTCCGGGATGGACGGAAGGGACAGCTATTACTGTTCCAGTCTTGGAAGAAGTGAACTTCACAAAACGTGTTTCAACATCTTTTTTCTCACCCAAGTTCTCTAAGAGTTGTTCAAAAGGCGCGTTCAGACCTAATACCCAATTTAGCATAAACGCTCTGAAAAGCGCCAGTGAACGAACCCCTAAAGTCTGTTTGCCGATGCGATCAAGAAGGTGCAGGAAAGCATAACTCGAAAGCAGCGTTACGGCAACTGAAAAAGGAACAAACAAGATCGTCAGCATCGTAATCAGGTGTCCAGTTTGAACCCAGAAGACTAAGAAAAGCATCAATGTGGCAAGCGGTTGAAGAAAGGTGGCAAAAAGAATCTGCGAGTATCTTAGAAGAGTGGTCGAAGAAAAGACCACAATGCGAGAGATTGTTGCCGCCGAGCAGCCGAGAAGACAGAGTCTGATCCACCAGCTCGGATAGTTCAATGTCATCGACAAGAGAGAACCCAGTAAGATGAAGAATAGCCAGATTCCCCAAGAAAAGAGTGATAGAACCATCGCTCTTCTCAGATTGAAGATCGTCTCTTGCTTCAACGTAGTCGCATTTAAGACGTAATCAGCAACTATGTCAATGAGAAAAACCGCAACTCCCAACAGAAGGCCGTAGGCTACGCCGCTCAAGGAGGGTGATAACGCAAAGGCCGAAAGAAACCCACCGCCGATGCATGATAGGGCCAGCAGCAAGATGGCCGCTCGGATTGATGGAAGTCTGAAGAGCGAAGAATAGCGCTTCACGGCGTTGTCCATGGATTGCTTCAGCGAGTCTTCAGTGACCACTGGGATTCCTCAAGGTTGACTTTGCTAAAATGGAGACGCCCACATATTAAATTGTCGTGACCCCGAGAACAATAGTACGCGTCAATGTAGCGTTATTCAAACAAATGCCAAGCATGAACAACAACTCTTCTTGACATGAAACAGCCAAAACGGAAGCATGGCAACTCTGCAAATCACCTGTGGGAACATTAGTACAGTATATATCTTGGTATAGCAAGTATTTTATTCGTCAGGTATTAACTATAAGGTTTTGCGAATCTCATGCCCGAGCAGACTCTCCCGCCATCAATATTCCACATGCTCGAAAAGAATGTTGGGAATCAAATACGGGTGATTTTGGATCCTGCGTACGGTTTTGAAGGTACTCTTGTCGCGGTGACTCGAGAACCGTCAGGCATATGGCTTTCAGATTCCGAAGCAATCATTTTGCGGGCAACTATCGCGCAACCAATACCTCAGGTCACAAGCAGAGAAGAAAGGAGCGAAATATTCGTCCATTTGGACTCTGTACAAAGAATAGAGGTCTTACACTCGACTTCTAAGCGCTGAACTTGCACTAACCGAAGAAAACGTTTGCCAGCGCACATACTACGATCAGAGCTATTGCGAAACCGACCAAGATTTCAGGCCGAACCTTGATCCCTTCTGTTTCCTCTTCAAAAAACCTAAGCAAACCAGCGCTTGCAGCAGGCATTGGTGATTTACTTTCTTTCTTCTTCTTGCTCATACGTTAGCCCTTGATCCGATAAACGACGGATGACTTCTACCCTTTCCTCCATTATTAACGTTATGCTGGTTCAAAGAGCTTTTATTTCCGATAGAGTCTTTACTGTGACTGGAAGGCGATTCTCATGTCCAGTCCCAAGGACTCTTACAATCACGTGTTCGATCTCCTTCAGAAGCATCACAAATGGTTCGAGGAGAGCATCCCGTTAATAGCAAGTGAGAACGTGCCAAGCCCTGCGGTCCGCGAGGCCATAGTCACTGACTTTGGAAACCGCTACGCGGAGGGATGGCCAGGAGAACGAGTCTATGCTGGATGCCGTTTCATCGATCAAGTCGAATTCAAGTGTATCGACCTCATGAAACAGCTCTATGACGCAGAGTTCGTGGATGTTAGGCCTATCTCCGGTGTCGTGGCGAACCTTGCAGTCTACACAGCATTCACAGAGCCCGGTGACACTCTGCTGGCGCTATCAATCCCCAGTGGTGGACACATCACATCAGGCAAGAAGGAGCTTGGAGGCACAGCGGGAGCGGTCAAAGGTTTGAACGTAGAGTATTTGCCTCTCGACTACAAAGAGCTCAACATAGACGTGGACAAGGCGAAGAGCAAGATACAAGAACTTGCAGCAAAAGGAAAACCTCCGAAATTCGTTATGTTCGGCGCGAGTGTTTTCCCGTTTCCGCACCCTGTCAAGGAACTGGTAGAAACCGTCCATTCGGTTGGAGCGACCGCAGGTTATGATGCCGCTCACGTAGCAGGACTGATAGCAGGAAAGCAATTCCAAGACCCGCTCAAAGAAGGAGCAGACGTTGTAAGCCTGAGCACACACAAAACATTCTTTGGACCTCAACACGGTGGAATACTCTCTTGGAACAAGTATGCTGATAAGATAAAGAAGGCGACCTTTCCAGGGATGGTCAGCAACCATCATCTCCACAACGTAGCAGGACTAGCAGTCGCGTGCGCGGAAATGCTCGAGTTTGGAAAGGAATACGCAAGCCAGATAGTCAAGAACGCAAAGGCTCTCGGTCAAGCTTTGTACGAGAGGGGTTTGAACGTGCTTGCAGAGCATAAGGGTTTCACACAATCACACGTTATCCTGATTGACATTACCAAGCAAGGTGACGGTGGCACGATAGAAGAAACGCTGGAAAAGGCCAACATAATCATCAACAGAAACCTGTTGCCGTGGGACATAAAGGAAGGCCGGCATTTCATGCATCCCGGCGGAATAAGAATGGGAGTTTCAGAAGTCACACGGCTCGGAATGAGAGAATCAGAAATGTCCCAAGTAGCTGAATTCGTCAAACGTGTAGTGATTGACAAAGAACCCGTTGAAAGTGTAAGAACAGACGTGGCAGAGTTCAGAAGAAACTACCAGAAAGTGCACTACTGCTTCGAGAACGCAACGGAAGCCTACAAATACGTAAGAATCCGCTGAGACCCTTAATTTGTCTAAGGACTTGCGATCTAGATTCTCTAGAAGAAGGAGTCATGCCAAAATTGCATATCCACGAGTTTCAGAACCTGATGCGTCGTCTGTACTTCCATCGAGATAGTGAACGTGGTGCCATGGGTACATATGAGTGGCTAACAGACGAAGTAAAAGAGTTGGGTGACGCATTGAAGGCGAATGACAAGAAGGGAATGGAAGAGGAGTTCGCAGATGTAATCGCATGGTTAGCTTCTCTCGCAAACGTGTTGAATATCGATCTTGAAGAAGAAGCTTTGACAAAATACGACAATAGATGCCCAAAGTGTAGACGAGCCCCGTGCAGGTGCACTTTTTAGCTCGTGGTGGCCAACCGTTTCTGCCCCAAGCCTGTAAGAACCCAGATGTAGGGTCTGCTTTCTCTTCGTTGAACAACTCCTGCCCTTCTCAACAGCTTCAAGTGGTGCATGGCCACTGCATAAGGCAGTCCTGACTTGTTTGCGAACGTTTTGGCGTCCCCAGACCATTTTTCAAGGGCATTCAGAATCTTTGTCCGAGCCCTGAGACCAAGTCTCACGTTCCTCATGCCAGCCAAAAAAGCATTAGGATGATAAATCTCTTTCACCATACGTCTTCAGACTATTCTCTGCGTCTGCATAGAAAAGCCTTGTTAGGCAAAATCTGTGAGGCTGATCTGCTTAGGTTTCTTGCTTTCAAACAGGTCGATGATCTCTTTTTTCACCAGTGAAATCCTTTGCGAATAGTACTTGGGCAGATTGTATTTCTCCACCAAATTCTGAGCTGCCTCGAGGTACTTTTCGATGCCCCCTCGATGGACGGTAAGTGTCAACTGCCCACTGCAGGAGATGCACTTGCCGCGCAGTGGCATTCTTCGATAACGTCTGCTGCATGATTTGCATCTGAAGCCCTGCGTAGAGAAGGCTCTTAGGTTGCCGGCAATGTCTCGCATGAAATGAGTCGTCAACACCTTCAGCGCAACTCTATCTGCATCAACCGCGTCTATCTTCTCAGCCAGTTCAAGCTGGTGTTCCAGTTTTTCTGTCATAGCCGTGAACCGTTTGTAAGCGCTCTCGGCGTTTCCCGAGTTAACGTTGCTGACAGGAGTCGTGAAGCTGAAACCTTCAAACTGGCCCTCTGTCCCAAGTCTGTGACTCACTAGATCGACCAGTGGAGTCGCCTGCCTCGCCTCCGTGTTTTGCCATGTCCTTTCATAGAATTCAAGCGGATAGGATTTTGCAACGTCAAAATCGTGTGCCTGTCTCTGCACTTCTTTCGTGTTCACGACGGGCATCATTAGGAGAGGTGCGTCCATGATCCCGCCTATTTGTGTGGGCAGATACTCTCGCGAGAAGTTCAAGAGCATGTCCAAGCCCAGCATTACTGTGTCTTCATCACCGTCGCAGTCTCTTCTCTTGGCTGAGTGCCAGATCGGGTGGGCGTAGCATAGGTTGAGGTTCGTGAACCCAATGATACGGCCGAGTATACCAACGCATGTGTGGGGAGCCAGCCCGATAGTTAGGTGACCGACGAGATTTTCAATACGTTTGGCGTTGTAGTAGGACGGCAGTCCATAGACCTTCACCAAAAGCTCGTCTATGAAATTCGCGATCCTAATGAAGTACTCAGCAGCCTTGAATGGTATGATGATATCTTGGATCTTGAGCTCGCATATCTGGTTTGCATCTTTGAGACGGGCACCCTCACAGTCACACTCATAACCAAGTCTGTTGATAGTCTCAACTGAAACACCTATTTCAGACGCCTTGAAGTGTGTTAACGGTGCATTAGTAGCGTCAAACCTTATCGTTCCATCTTTGTATACAGAAAGGTCATATTTGGCCCGGAGAATCCCCTTTTCAAGTATTTCGGGGGTCTTGTTTTCATTCGTTAGCCCCCTGACGCCCTTCAGAATCTTCGGCATTGAAACGCTCAGTTTGGTGCAAGTGGTTTCAAGAGACTCTTTCAAGTTGAAAACCTGCTTCTGGAAACTGCCCGCACGAACCTTGCAGACGGGACAGATGTCTTCCTTCACGCTTTTCCCGCAACGAGGGCAACTCTTTTCTGGAATCGTTTCAGAGCCGCATGCAGGGCATTTGACTCGGGAAGTATAGGTTTTACAGCCTGGGCATTTCCGTCTGCTTACTTCTGAAAAGGTGGGTCCTCGCCTCGCAGCTTCGACAATGTCCCTCTGCGAGCCTCCTGCCAAGCCTATGGGAAAGAGTATGTGGACAAGAGGTTTCATTTCGCGTCGTTTCGCTTTTTCAGGTCGGCCCATTCTAGCACCTATGCTCGTCGGAGCCTTGTCTTTGACTGTAACTGCTGACAGTGAATTCACAGCCTCTAAGACGTTCTTGGTCTGGGATGACTCCACCGTGCACGGAACCTTGTAGCCAAGTGATAGGGCAAACGCGGTGGCGTCGTCTCCTTCAATCATGATTTTTCCATCTGAGACTCTGTGTGGCAGGTATATCTGTTCCAAGCCACGCTTGACTTCGTTGTCATTCTCGCCTACGATTCTCTTGGCAAAGTTGTCCTTGTCTTGGATCTCGGATTTGAGAAGCCATTGATGCAGCTTCTCCAGTTGTTCATGTGAAGTTAGATTTGACCAGAAATACGTAAAAGCAGGATGTAACGGAATGTGCAGGTTTAGAGATAATGTGACAGCCTCGTTTAAGGTAGGTTTCTCGGCAAAAGGGTGGGAGAGCAGGTCTTGCAATCTTTGTGCAGTGATGTTCGAGCTTGCTGATGCTTTTTCGAGGTCACCGCTGAACTTTGTGGCCAACGCGTTCTGCAGATCTTCAGCCCACCACTCTTCAACATAGCCTGAAGGAGCTAGCAGCTTGCTGTTGTATAAGAAATCGCCGAAACTGACAAGCATGTCTCCCAGGAACAGAATCCTCTCGATCCTATCTTTTATCTCGCTATAGTTGCTGACGGAGACGCGAACGACTGACCCATCGTTCAAACATACTACTGGACCTTCAATCGCATCGACAGGAACAACGATACCACCTTTTCCAGGAAGTTCCATGCGAAGTTGTGTCCCCCCAGCTAGAAACCCGTCTAGGACAAGCATAGTGGACGGATGAATACCTACGGCTGAGAGTCCGGTGTTACGGGCTCGTCCATATCTTAAGCGGAAGCCTCCTCGACGCGAAGGGAATGAGAAAACGGGCCTCCCAGCTATAACATCGTCCATGAAGCTGGCTGACTTCTTTTCGGACTTGCCCCGTAGGTCTTTCAGCCAATCCCATCCTTGAAACCCTAGTTTCTCCACTATTACGCGGACCTTCTGGGCGCGTCCGACAATACCGTCATTGACTACTCTCAATGCTCCTCCTCTTACCCGGTTGGTCTCTATTCTCGGGAGATTGCGAAAGGTCGACACTTCAATAGGATCTGACTCTGTCCCTGTCACTTCAACGGACAATAGCTGAAGAGCTTTCCTCAATTCCTCGTCTGGTATGTGATATTGAAAACGTGTTGCCGTGCGCTCATAGAGTCTCAGTTCTTCAATGAAACGTGATATTTCTTCCTCAGTGGGTTTATAGCTGTCAAGCTTGAGAAGACGGCGAACGAAGTCGCCTACAACAAGAGTCAGAGCTTGATCAGTTCCTCCTGCAGCTCTTATCGGACCGGCAAAATAGATTGCAAGGTAGCGCGTCCTGTCATCGTTTGACTTGATTTTTACTTTCGCCACTCCTTGGATCGGTGCGGCTGTCAAGCCTTCCGTGAAGATTGCCAACGCGGTTCGTATTGCTTGTTCAGCTGCGGCTTCAGGTTCCATGTGGCCGAATTTCCCGTAAACGATCTGCTCGGCCACTTTGAACGCAAGTTCTTCCCTAGGAAGTTTCGAACTCAACTCCCTGATGCTTTCGGCAACGCCTTTCGGACCTACGAGGCCCTCCACCAAATCTGCCATGTCCTTGGCGATCTTGCACTCAGGCTTCAGCGAAGGATCGAGCCCTTTCTCGCGAGCTTTCTCAGTCAAAGCGTAAAGCCGATTCAATTCAGCCTCAAGGCTCGCAACGTACTGACTGTAGCCTTCGCTCATTCGGCAGTCCAAATCTCCCACTCGCAGAAAACCTCTTGTTAAGAGGAGACTTATTTCTGTTCTCTAGCAGGAAAGAAGCAAAAACAGAAGCAATAAAGCCAGCCAACTCATCTACTTTCTACAAAAAAGTAGTCTGATCACCACTATCTCCTCTGCTCCCAGCGCGAGGGCACACAAACAACTCCTATGTCCTGCCGCGTTTCATGCCTTCAATAATCTCTGAAACCTTGCGTCTTATACCGTTCTCTTCAATCACATTGCCCGTGACGATAATATCTGCACCTGCAGATGCAGCGGCCAATGCTTGCTCCCTGCTTCTTATGCCGCCACCGACGA
>CAZHZB010000001.1:25398-30199 GCA_964537045.1 uncultured Candidatus Bathyarchaeia archaeon
CCTGCAGATGCAGCGGCCAATGCTTGCTCCCTGCTTCTTATGCCGCCACCGACGATGAGTGGAGTGTCGATGTAGTGTTTGACGGCTCCAACCATTTCAGACGGAACAGGGCTTTTGGCGCCCGATCCGGCCTCCAAGTAAATGAACCTCATGCCCAAGTATTGACCTGCCAGCGCGTGTGCGGCGGCGAGTTCAGGTTTGTTGTACGGCACTGGAATGGCTTTGCCAACGACTCCGGCAGTACCACCCTCGCCTACGATGATGTAGCCAAGCGGTATGGGCTCCAAACCGTACTTCTTTACAAGAGGAGCTCCGAGTATCTGCGCTCCCATGATGAAGTATGGGTCGACGGAATTCAATAGAGACATGAACCAGATTGCGTCTGCGTAACGACTTATTCCAGTAACGTTGTTCGGGAAGAGTATTATCGGAATCCTTACAGTGCGTTTCACTGTTTTGACAACGTCATCCAGGTGTGCGCCTGAAACAAAGGTTGAGCCGCCTATCATGATAGCAGACGTCTCGCATGATTTTGCCTTCCTTGCGATCTTCGAAGCCTGCGGTGGGGTGACTTTCTCTGGGTCTATAAGTGTGATATGGATAGAACCTTCGGCTTGGATTTTTTCAAGGAGATATTTTTCAACATTGCCTTCCATAGAAATCAACCTTACTGAGCACCACTGACTGTAGTTGTGGAAGGTCTCCTTGCTTTACCGTACATCTTGTCTGTGAACATGCAGTAGACGTCCACTTCAGCTTGGGCGGGCTTAATTGGGAATTGTTCCTTCAAACCACAACTACTGCACCCTACGACAGCCGTACCATCCTCTCGGGAGATCTCAACCCTCACGGTCTCTTTTCCGCATCTAGGGCAGGGGAAGAACTTTGGCAAATGCTTCTTGGGGATATGAACAACCTTTTTCCTTCTTCTTCCCATGTTCAGGTCCTTCTACGACGACAAATACTAGCCATGAATATTTGAGTTTGCCCTTAAATAGTTGCCTACATCCATAGAAAGTTGAGAGTGAAGCCCATTGAAGTTAGTGCCTGAGGTTCTGAACCTTGATTTGCCGGAAGTAGAGAGGCGGATAGAACGATTCATACAAGACTACATAGAGAAGACCAAGGCAGAAGGCATCGTGCTCGGAATGTCGGGAGGAATCGATAGTTGCACCGTGGCAGGATTGTCAGCCAAAGCCCTAGGAGGCGGCAAAGTGCTCGGCCTCATGCTACCGGAGAAGGAAACGCGCACACAAAGAGACATTGAACATGCAAAACTCGTTGCCAAGAAATTCAAGATCAGGACAGAAACGATCGACATTACACCCACCTTGGGCGCGTTCTACAAAGGAATCCCGATATTCGATCCTGAAAACAGGGTATGCAAAGGCAACATCAAAGCGAGAACTCGCATGATCTTCATCTATTACTACGCCAACAAACTGAACCTGCTTGTTTGCGGGAGTTCGGACAAGTCCGAGACGATGATGGGCTATTTCACAAAGTGGGGTGATGTCGCCGGAGACATCTACCCAACGATGGACCTGTACAAGACTCAAGTCCGCAGACTCGCCTTACATTTGGGTATCCCGAAAGAAGTTGCCAAGAAACCCTCCACACCAGCGCTATGGCCTAACCAGCTTGCCGAAGATGAGTTGGGTATCAAGTATGAACAACTGGACCTGATCCTTTATGGGCTCGAACGTTTCATGCAACCTGAGGAAATAGCGTCTCAACTTCAAGTTGACAAACGGGTCATCGAAAAGATCAAGAGTAGATGGCTGCTGGCAGAACATAAGAGGCGCCCGCTATTGACAGCAAAGCTTGGATATCGAACGGTTGGAACTGACTTCAGACTTCCTCGCGATCCATACTGAAAGTATGAGAGTGTGTTCGATGAAAGAAAAGTTCAAGATTGCCCTTGCACAAATCAGCTGCAAACCAGGCGACAAGAAAGGAAACCTAGAGAAGATTGAACAGGCGGCCAAGAGAGCAAAGAAGCAAGGTGCAGATCTGCTGATTCTTCCAGAAATGTCGCTGACAGGCTACGTTATCAGAGATCAGATCTACGAGTTGGCCGAAGAAATTCCTGGGCACTCAACGAATCTTGTTGAGAAGATCGCCAGAGAAACGGGAGTCCACATTGTTTTCGGGATGCCCGAACTCAGCGCGAAGACGCAAGCCACTTTTCACAACACGGCAGTACTTGTAAGTCCGAAAGGGTACGTAGGCAAATATCGCAAGATGTACCTACCGACCCACAGCATGCTCGAGGAGAAGAGGTATTTCCGTCCCGGGTATCAGGCTGCCGTTTTCAATACCGAACTCGGTAGGATTGGGCTCATAATATGCTATGACGTCTACTTCCCCGAAGTTGCTCGGCTCACAAGACTGGAAGGAGCCCAGCTTATTGTGTGTATCTCGGCCTCGCCTGCAGTGAGGCGGAGTTTCTTTGAGGTACTCACGGCTGCAAGAGCAATCGAGAACACTGTTTTCTTAGCGTTTGTGAACCTCGTGGGCATTGAAGATGGACTGCAGTTTTGGGGCGGCAGCAGACTATTGGGTCCTAACGGCAGAGTACTCGTCCAAGCCAAACATGATGATGAAGACTTTGTGACGTGTGAGATCGACTATTCAGACATAAAGCCCATAGAAGCATACGTGCCCACATTGAAGGATCTGCGTCCAGAGTTGTTTGACAAGCTCAAGAAAAGTGCAGAGGAGCTTTGACCTAATTGTGTTTGAGTTTCTTGAGGGCTTTTTCGATGCGGTCAAGCGCTTCTTCAAGTTTTGAGTAGGCTGTGGTGTATGAAAGCCTGATGTAGCCCTCACCCAGGCGTCCAAACATGGATCCTGGCACAGTTATCACTTGAGCTTCCTTCAGAAGGAACTCCGAAAACTGTTCTGAGGACATGTTGAATGATCCTATGTTTGGAAAAGCGTAGAAAGCTCCTCCAGGGAGCGTGCATCTGACTCCTTCGATTTTGTTCAACCTCTCGTGAACTAGATCCCGTCGTCTGCTAAACTCTTTCACCATCTTTCCGACCGACTGCTGTGGTCCCGTCAAAGCTGCGAGTCCAATGTGTTGTGCGATAGTGTCTACGCAGGCGACCAAATACTGGTGCAGTGTCCAAAGTGGAGTGATCAGTTCCTTTGGTCCATAAACATAGCCAACGCGCAGGCCTGTCATCGCATAAGTCTTCGAAAAGGAGCCCACCACAAGTGTTCGTTCCCGCATCCTTGGAAGAGCTGCCATGCATTCATGCTTTGTCCCCTCGTACACTATTTTCTCATAGACTTCGTCAGAAATCACAAGCATGTCACGCTCAGCAGCAATCTTCGCCAGACGTATGGCTTCTTCATGTGAAAGAATCGAGCCCGTTGGGTTATTCGGAAAGTTGAGCAGCATCACACGTGACTCAGGTGTGAGCAGTGATGTCACGTCACGTACAGAAGGTTTGAAGTGGTTCTCTTCGCGCAGAGGAATACTAACGGGGACTCCTTCCGAAAGAGCAACGCAAGGTTCATACGCAACGAATCCTGGATCAGAGATGAGAACTTCGTCACCTGGGTTCAACAGTGCCAAAAGCGCTATAGAAATTGCTTCTGTTGCGCCGACCGTAATCAGGACCTCACTGTCGGGATCGTACCTTACTCCATAGTCACGGTAGGCCTTCTCTGCCAAAGCCTCGCGCAGCTCAGGAAGTCCGTTTGTGGGCTCATAACGCGTCTTTCCTTCTTTTGTTGCTTTCCACCCTGCATCGAGGGCGGTTTTAGGAACAGGGAAGTCGGGCTCTCCCAGGCTCAAATTGATACATCTAGGCAATTGTCTTGCCAAAACAAAGAACTTCCCCATTTCCGGCGTCTTTATCCTTTTAAGGCGTCTTGAGGGTTGGAATTCCCGAATGGATTCTGCCTCCCCACTATTAATTGATTTACTCGGGATAAAATCCTTGTGTTTCTTGTCACCGTCGGAGCTCCTTAGGCAAGTCGATAGTTTTAAGAGCCGAGCCCGTATACAAAGCTGTATCCATTTCGCATATCGCTCAGGTGAACCGTTTGAAGCTAAAAGAGAGCGTTCAGTCATGGTTAATAAGCTCACTAAATGACCCCATTGCCACAATCATCTCTAAGAACAGTCACCTGACGAAAACCCAGCTTGAAACGCTCCTCATCGACATTTTGTCCGAGAATATATCGGGGAAACAACTAAAATACGACGAAAAAGCCCGCTTGCGCCTAACCAAGGCACAAATAACCCGGGGCGCCTTCAACAGGACGTTAAAGCAGGCCAAAGAAAATGTCACCAAATCACTCTACACTGTCATACTCCTAGGGTACTTAGGAATCTTTGAGACCACAACTCTTGACCCCTACCTTGAGATAGCGAACAAACTGCGCACATATTTGGAGGCATACAAAAACATACCGAACGGTGCTGCTGACCTTGCTGAACGACTCAAAGTCATTGAAATGATGCGGGAAGAGCTTGAAACGAGCCTGAAACAGCTGTCAAGTCCACGAGAAAGCCAACTGTGACGTCACAAATCACGCCCGAGAAGGCACTCCAACAAGACACAGTTTGAACTCCTTAACCAGCGCCACAAGAGGGCATCAATTGCCAAACCGCCCTCAAATCAAGCCCTTTCGCCTCCGCTCATCATTCATGCGGAAAAGCCGACAAATCATCGGAATCTGTGACATGTGACGTCATGCTCATCAGATTGCATGGTCCGAACCATAAGTTTTAAATGTCTCATGGTCAGAATGTGATCTGTGATGCAACACACTCGAGTCACAC
>CAZHZB010000001.1:30299-31500 GCA_964537045.1 uncultured Candidatus Bathyarchaeia archaeon
CTCACATCCAAGACTGAGACCAGTCTCACTATGGCTGAGGACGTGTCAAAGAGAATGGATACTGTGCAAGCCAAAGTCAGTACCGATAATGACGGAAGATCACAGATCACAGGCCGGCTGGATGAGATGGACAAGAAGTTACGTGACACTGTCACATCACAAGAGGCACTGACGAACCGTGTCTCCAGCCTAGAACAGCAGCCGAGACCGATCTCACCTAGCTCTGAAGTAAGCTTTGAGGGAGTAATACCCATCAGGCGAGAGAAAACAATGTCTCAGCTAACTGACACGGAGGTCTCAGTCCTCGAAATGCTGGCTGCCGAAGGCCCGAAAACCGCTCCAGAGATCAAAGAGAGAGTCAAGCTGAGCAGGGAGCACACTGCGCGATTGATGAAGAAGCTGTATGAGGAAGGCTATCTGGAGAGGGAAACCGGGAAGATCCCTTTCAGATATAGTGTGAAGAAAGAGATGGAAAAGCTCCTGAAGAAAGCCGAGAGCCAAGCCTCCCAACCAACATAGAATATACCCGCCATAGCGAGTTGCTCGCCTAAGGTGCCCGCTGTTTGACGGTTACCTGCGGAATGGCAGGAGCGAGCTTGTACTTCAGATTGTTGGAGGGCCCTACTCTTTGCAGAATTCCTTTGGTTGCCATCCTAGCCAAGTACGTGGCTACAGTGCTCAGGTTTATGGGCTCTTTCAGCTCTTGCTCATAGACAGTCTGCACTTCTCTTGACGTGAACCAAACAATCGGAAATTGCCTCTGGACGATGCTGCGGGTTCTGCCAGACTTTGACAACTGCTGCCCTACCCCAGGGACAGTGCTAGGGTTGGAACCGGCGCTTGGTCCTCCTCCAAGAAGTTCAACCAGATCCAGAAGTCGCATTGCCTTATCGCGCGTGATCTCACCCTCAAAACTCACTGAATATTTATTGCCTTCGCTGTCGAATAGCTCAACGCGCATCTTTCTTGCAGGCATTCCCCACGTACATCCTAGAGCTGTGTTCACAACTTCACAATTCACAAGTTATAGGTGTTGTGGTGAAACAGGGAACTGCAACAGATGTGAATCTGGCTTTAAATTGAGAAATGGAGTCATTCTCCACGTTTTCCAAGATCTCAGAGGTCACAAATAGAACGGATATAGAAAACAGGGCTTAATCAGCTTTGGAACTGAATCTCCAGTAGAAGTGTAGGGGTGGGC
>CAZHZB010000002.1:0-27880 GCA_964537045.1 uncultured Candidatus Bathyarchaeia archaeon
GAGGGCGAGAAGCTCTACACACAAACATCGAAGCTGCAAGAATAGTGGCTGAGAGTGTTAAGAGTTCTCTCGGACCAAAGGGCATGGACAAGATGCTCGTTGACAGTTTTGGCGATGTCACAATAACAAGTGACGGTCGCACCATTCTGGACGAGATGGACATTCAACACCCAGCAGCCAAAATGATGCTTGAAGTTGCTAAGACTCAAGACAACGAAGCTGGCGACGGAACAACAACAGCTGTAATAATAGCAGGTGAACTGCTGAACAAAGCTCAAGAACTGATTGAGAGAAACGTTCACCCCACAATAATAATCGACGGCTACAAGAAGGCTTCAGAAAAAGCATTGGAAGTACTTGAGAACATCGCCATAAAGATCGACCCGCAGACCACTGAATATCCAAAGAAGGTCGCAATGACCTCGATGGCGAGCAAACTGGTGGCGGATCACCGAGAATATTTGGCGGACATCGCTGTCAAAGCCATGTTAGCAGTTGCTGAAAAAGACGGCGACAGATACAAAGCAGACGTGGACGACGTGAAAGTTGAGAAGAAACCAGGGGAATCAATAGGCGAAACAAGACTCATCCAAGGAATTGTCCTCGACAAAGAAATCGCACACTCAGGAATGCCCAAACGCGTTGAAAAAGGAAAGATCGCTCTGCTCGATTGCCCACTGGAAATCGAGAAAACAGAGTTTGACGCTAAAATAAGCATTGAAAGCCCTGAACAGATGGAAGCATTCCTCAAACAAGAAGAAGACATGTTGCGCGACATGGTTGAAAAAATAGCCAAGACCGGAGCAAACGTTGTCATGTGCGAAAAAGGCATCGACGACATGGCTCAACACTTCCTAGCTAGAAAAGGAATAATCGCAGTTAGAAGAAACAAAAAATCAGACATGGAAAAACTAGCCAAAGCTACAGGCGGAAAAATAGTAACGAACTTAGACAGCCTGACATCAGACGATCTAGGCTATTGTGCACTCGTTGAAGAACGCAAGATAGGCGACGATAAAATGACCTTTGTAGAAGGATGCAAACACCCCAAAGCAGTTACCATACTCATCCGAGGCGGAACTCAACGTCTGGTCGACGAAGCAGAAAGGTCAGTACACGATGCTTTATGCGTAGTCAGAGACGTAATAGAAGAACCCAAAATCGTCGCGGGAGGAGGAGCACCCGAGCTAGAAGTCTCACGCATGCTAAAGAAGTACGCAGAGACGTTACCTGGAAGAGAACAGTTGGCAGTAAGAGCGTTTGCAGAAGCTCTTGAAGCCGTACCGACCACACTCACGGAGAACGCTGGACTAGATCCAATAGATGTACTATCTGAATTGAGAGCAAGACACGAAAAAGGCGAGATATGGGCAGGAATAGAAGTAAACAACGGAAAAGTACAGGATATGTCCAGAGCAGCAGTTTACGAGCCCTTGTCAGTCAAGAAGCAAATAATCAAATCGGGCACAGAAGCTTCAACGATGATACTGAAAATCGATGACGTTATTGCAGCAGGAAAATCGAGAACTCCCCCGATGCCCCCAGGAGGACCAGGTGGTCCTGGAGGCGGAGGATACCCAGGGATGGGGGAGTACTAGAACACGTCTGAACAGAACAAAGTCACAGTGGGACCACCCAAAATCACCCGTTTCGAAAAGGCAAGAGTAGTGGGAGCTAGAGCTCTACAGATCTCAATGGGCGCACCTATACTGGTCGAAGTGTCAGAAGGATTAACTAGCCCGATTGAAATAGCATTGAAAGAACTAGGTGCCGGCATACTGCCGATGACCATCAGAAGAACACTGCCAGACGGCACGTATCAGGACATTCCATTGAAATGGCTCTTGGAAGAGCACCAATAAATCACTCTTTCTTTTTTGATTTTTCTACAATCTCGTTAGCCTTGCGAAGAGTATTTCTAATCTTGTCCCAATGGGCACCTTGCCAATAGACTTGCCCACATTTGGGACATTGCCAAAACTCTTTGTAATGATTAAGTGTGTTTTTTTCAATCTTCTCAGCAACTTCATCCATGGATATTGGCTTGACAACAGAATTGCATTTTGGACATCGCGAAGAGGCCATATCTATCTTAAGTGGGATGTTGAATCTTTGGGCAAGCTCCGCCAACTTCTCCTCGCCAGTCTGTCCTTCAAAATAGAACGCTGTGATTCCTCTGCTAACGGCCCTTTGATACAGCTCAAAATCTCTTGTAAGCAGAATTTTGTCATCTTCTTTCGCGATCGTAAGCAGTTGCGAATCTTCCATATTGTTTGAGTACTCAACGTCTTGCCCAAGCATGCGAAGCCAGCGCGTCAGCTTTCCCAACATGCCGTCGGCTATGAACTTCAAAAACTTACTCTCTCCGAAGAATCTTGCCGCTTCCGGCCTTGGTGACAATTTCTCCTTCGTCCATTACAAGTTGACCACGGACAAAGGTTTTTACAGGTTTGCCCTCGACCTCGCGTCCATCGAACGGGGAAAATTTGGCTTTTGATTTGAACTTTGAAGAATCAATCTTGAATTTTCTGCGAAGATCTACAACTGTCAAGTCCGCGTGGTTTTCTTCTCTCAATTGTCCCTTGCCCTTCATGTTGAAGATTTGCGAAGGTTTCTCAGACAAAAGTCTCACGATGTCTCCGATGGAAAGTCGCCCACGCTTGACCTCTGTGAGCAGAAGCGGCAACGTTGTTTCAAGACCTGGAACACCGACTTTGACATCCCACACTGACCCATCTTCCTTCTCTTTCAACGTATGAGGTGCATGGTCGGAAGCAATTATGTCGATCCAGCCGCGTTCTATGCCGTCCCACAAGGACGCAACCTGTGCTCTATCCCTAGTAGGAGGCATCGTTAAGCCTAAAGTACCGATCCTCTTCAGATCGTCTGAGGAAAGCAAGAGATTGTGCGGAGTCGCTTCGCACGACAATCGCATCTCAGATTTTGCTTCAACGATTGTGTCTAGGGCTTCTCGAGTGCTCACATGACAGAAGTGTAGATGCATCGCCGTCTGTTTGGCAACACTCAGTATTCGTTTTGCCGCTTTCAGTTCGACATCTGGGGAGTGAGCTTTTAGAAAAGCTGCGAGGTCATTCTTCCTGTCATGCTTGAACTGATCCTCCGCTTTTTTCAAGGTTGTCATGTCTTCGGCGTGGACAGCTGTGGAAAGTCCGAACTTGCCCACGATTCTGAAAGCTTCTAGCAAGGCTTCGTCATCGTCAACATCAACTCCTCCAACCTGATCGGCCATGAAAAGTTTGAAACCAAACGCGCCTTCCTTGACGATTCCTTCTATCTCACGAAGGTTTCTAGGAAATTCTGACCGGAATCCTACATCAACGAGGATTCGTCTCTCCGCTATTCTCATACGGTTTCTAAGGGTCGCAGCACTCATTGTCACCGGCTCGTTGTTAGGCATGTCAACGACCGAGGCGAAACCGCCTGCGGATGCCGAGGCCGTTCCAGTGAAAAAATCTTCCTTGAACGCTTTGCCCTCGTCACGAAGGTGAACGTGAACATCGATCAACCCCGGCAGAACCAACAGATTCTTCAAATCAAATCGGACGTCTGACTTAGGCATGCTCACCTCTTTGCCGATCTTGAAAATCTTGCCTTCGTCAATAGCTATGCTGCATTCAGTCACAGCATTTCTCATGTAGGCTTTGGCATTGACCATGACTGAGTCGACGATCAACTGACTACCTCTTTTCAGTGAATAACGTGGGACGGAACTGTTAAAAGCTTACTCAAGAATGCAGGTCACAAAACGGATTGTCGAAATGCGAATCTAGGAGAGGTGAATAACAGCGCGCGCTAAATGGAAAAAGCTAGGCGATATGTTCCAAGCCATGGGTCGGCGCACATCACGGTCAGAGGCCGCTAAGCCAAGATCTTGAAGAAGTCTCTTTCAGTCAGGATGCCAACCAAGGTTCCGTTCTTCACGACTGGAACAGCGCCTATGTCCTTCTCTCGCATCTTTTTGGCCGCTTGACCAACATCCGTCTCTGGTTCAACGGTTGAGACGTTTTTGGAAGCTATTTCGAGACAAGGCGTGTTCAACACCTGAGTTATTGTTCCCGAACGCAAGTGCCTGAACACGTCGCCGCAACCGAAGAATCTTATGACGTCCATTGTGGTGACTATGCCCATGATTTTGCCGTTAGACACTATCGGCAACCTTCGAAAGCCTTGAGACACCATCGTTTTTTCAGCCTCGAAAATCGTTGTCTTAGGCAAGGCCGTAACTACTTTCGCTGACATGAGTTGGGCTACAGTGACACCGCTTGTCCGGTCGGCGAAGAGAAGTGCTATGTCACGTTCTGTTACTATCGCTTTTATGCTGCCTTTTTCATCCACGACAGGCAGACCGCCGAGATTGGATTCCTTCATCTTCTCTATTGCTTCACCTATCTTTGCTGAGGTTTTGATCGAGGTTACCTTCTGAGTCATAATCAGCTTGATGGGCTCGTTCAACGCTTGGAAAAAGTTGCCGCCAAACCTTTGCTGAATGATCTCAAACCTGTTCCCGCCACCCAAGTAATCCACGATATCCGTTGCCGTGACAATCCCTTCGAGATGCTTAGTGCCTGGGTTTGCTATCGGCAGACGGCGGAACCCTTCTTTTGCCATTTTCTGAATGGCGTCATAGATCGGCGTTGTTGGTGCGATCATCACAACGGGGCTTTTCGCGATCGTTAGGATTTCACCCTCGCGCTTCTTGCTTGGATGAGACTTCAAATCAAGAGGGCCCGACCCCCGCAATGTTCTTCTATAACTTTCTCGGCTCATTCACTCTCGCTCCTAACCAACGACAAGTCTTGCAATGTCTTCCCGATCGACAATGCCAAGCAGTTTTCCATTCTTGTCTATCACCGGGACTCTTCCGACATCTTTGGAAACCATTACCTTAGCAACGCGGATTGCCTTTGTCGACGGTGCTACTGCGACCACGTTCGTCTGCATCACTGAAGAAATTCTTGGTGAGTCTCTAAAACGTCCTTTACTCGACTCAAAGCCAGGCAGAACCTTGCCAGTTCCAAGAAGATCCTTCTGTGTGACTATTCCAACCAACTTCCCACCTTTCACAACAGGAAGTCCAGCAAAACGCGTTTCGTTCATTAGACGCCATATATTGTCAACATCATCGTCCGGAGAACAGGTCACAACATCTTCTGTCATGATCTCAGATACATCTTTCACGAACCGTTCGGGACTGTTCTTGATCAAAGTTCCGATAAAACTCTCGAGACCCACAACTCCTCTATAGGTTTGGTCCTCGCTTGAGGCCACAACAGGAGCGTACCAAACATCAACCCGAAGCATAGCCCTGAAAGCTGATGTAACATCATCATCTGCAGTGGCAACATGCTTCGCAGGTGTCATTATGCCTTTCACTTTCATAGCCGATACAGATGACGTAATCGTCATCATGTCACGGCGTGAGATTTTCCCAAGAAGTTTTTTGTTGACATCTGTTACAGGAATGATTCTGAGGTTCAAATCTCTGAGCAGCGCACGTGCCTTGGTGGCTGGCTCATCTTCATAGATTGACGGATGCTTCTGATCCATGATCTCCTTGACACGCAAACGATCTCCTCTCACTCTTCACTTTCAAGTTCTACTTTGCAGTCTTCACAGAGAAATTCACCGTTGACTTCGGTCAAGTTCTCAGAATAGACACCGCAGTGATCACAGTTCCCGGTCAGAGGCGCGGATTCCTTCGTTGCCTCCTCACTCATTTTTTCTCCTTCGATCAGTGCTTCTTGTTGCATCGTTTCCAACAGTTCCGGCATCACATGAAGAACATCTTTTCCAGACACTATTCCAACGAGCTTTCCCTTGTAGATGACGGCCAAACGTCGAATGTCTAGCCGACTCATTCTCTTCGCCGCGTCGGTTATTGTCGCGTCGGGTTCGATCGTCATAAGCGGGGTTGTCATCACTTTCTTGGCCTTGATGTTATCCGGTTTTATGTTCTTCGCTAAGACACGTACCACGAGATCTCTTTCAGTTATTATTCCAAGCGGTTTTCCGTCTTTTGTGGTCACTATTATGCAGCCGTAATCGTGTTTGTCCATGAGTGCCGCGACTTTATTGGCAAGGAGATTCTCGTCAACGGTCAAAGCTGGGCTACTCATGATATCCTTGACCAGCATTTTAGATCTCAATCCAATTTCAGCCATAGTTTTCCCCACGCGGGTGAAGACTACAATTACTCGAATTTATCTTCACACAAGTCAAGGCAAACGCCCTAATTTAAAACTTGCCATATTCCTGCAGAACAAAGAAGCCAAAGCTGTGGTCAAGTTTTATTAGCGCTAGTGTCCAAATGCAAGAGACAGTGAGGCACGCTAAATGTTGAAAACCAACGAGGACAAGCTCGTAAGAATCTCCGTCGTCGGAGAAGTTGCCAGTCCCACTCTGAGAGATGTCTACAGAATCTCAGCTCAAGGCAACCCTGTTGTGCTTCCTGGCGTAGGGGGAATAACGTATAACATCAGAGTCGGCGACCCAGCCTGTGGATGGGAAGCGGATCACGTTGAGCCTGGAGTGAGCACTGAAAACAAAGAGAACGACCCAAGGTCAGGACAAGCCGCGAACAATGCCTTCAACGTGCTTTCATGTGTTGGAAACGAGGCGATCGTGACAACAGGCGAAGCAAAAGGAGCTAAAGGAGTGGTAACTGGCAAGCATGGTGGCATAGAGCACGTGCTTATTGACGTGCAGCCCGAAATCATGAACAAGCTCGTTATCGGAGACAAATTTCTAGTAAAAGCATACGGAGTAGGTCTGAAACTGCTGGACGCTCCCGAAGTTAAAGTCATGAACCTTGATCCCGCATTCCTTAGAGCTATGAAACCTAAGGTTCTAGGTGGAAAACTGGAAGTACCCGTTACGCATTTAGTCCCCGCTGCAACGATGGGGTCAGGTCTGGGCGCGAACCAGTGTTATTCTGGCGATTATGACATTCAACTTTTTGACGACGATATGAGAAAGCAGTATGAACTTGATGACATCAAACTTGGAGATCTAGTTGCCATAATCGACGCAGATCACACGTTTGGCAGAATATACAAGCATGGAGCTATATCCGTTGGCATTGTGGTTCATACTAACTGTGTCTTAGCGGGACACGGACCCGGAGTTACGACATTGTTCACGTCAACGGCTGGAAAAGTAGTTCCGAGAATCGACAAAAAAGCGAACATCGCATCCATCCTCAAGCTTAGAAAGGATTTGTTGAGTCGCTGAGGAGACCCTGACCGCTCAAAACGCCAAGTCTTTCAGCAATCATCCAATGGCATTCTCCGTGACACGAGAACAGATATATATTAGGCAATTCGAATTGTTTGAATGAATGAAAGTTTAGGAGTAAGAACGATTGCCATCCAAGAGAAAAAGCCGTGGAAGATCAAAAGGCGGTAAAGGTAGCAGCGGAGTCATTCAATGTGCTGGTTGCGGGTCAATGGTACCTCGTGACAAAGCCAAGAAAGTCACAAGAAGACACTCGATAGTAGATTACCAGCTCGCAAAAGAGCTTCGAGCAAAAGGCACTTATATTGAAGCGCCGTCGACCACCAAGTATTACTGCGTATCTTGCGCAGTGCATCGCGGCGTCGTGAAAGTAAGGGCCGAGAACGAGCGCAGAATGCGTACGCGCCCGAGAAGATTCTAGCTTCAGCCAGCCACCTTTTTCTTTAATCTAGCGTAAACGTAGATACCTCTCTGCAACACAGTAAGATTTGTGAGAATGGCGAGAATCACCAGAGCAATGGTCATAACAGTCGTAGGTTGAAATTGCCAAGCTACCAAACTCGAAACCACAATAATCAACATTCGCTCAGCTCTTTCTGCAAGACCAATTGATTCCATTTTGATTCCAGCCGCCTCAGCTCTTGCGCGACTATAGCTTACAAGCAGTGAGCCAATTATCGCCAACATTCCCCAGTAGCTGGGACTGCAGAGGCCGCCTAGGATGATACCCACGTATACTGCGGCGTCTGCATATCTGTCAAGTAGAGAGTCAAAGAAACCGCCGAAGACTGTGGCCTGTTCGTAAATTCTGGCAACAACACCGTCCAAAGCATCGCAGAAACCAGAAAGCAACAACAGAAAGGTTGCCAGCAATAGAAAAAACTGGTTGTACTGCCACATCGCGTACACCGCTGCCGAAAGAAAAGCCAAGATCAGTCCGATTATGGTTATTCCGTTGGGCGTCAATCCAAGCTTGTGCGCTGCTCTTGCTTCAGCTACCAGCATGCTTTGAATTTTCTGTTTCAGCCTCGTCAGCATGGGAACTGCCTTCAGCAATTTCTATTTAAGCGTGGATATGCTCTGTTTGAAGTTAAAAGGTGTTTGCCATGATCAGCGTCACGACACTCAGAGTTGATGGAAAAAGTTTCATGGGATTGCGCACCGATCTGCCCGATAGCCCACCATTATTGCTCATTATGGGCGAAAAAGGATTCGTGATGTGCGGATTCCTGAATGTAGAAAGCGCAGAAAAACTCGGTGTGACCGCTGCAGTCGTCAGCGGTGTCAAGACCTTCGACGATGTGCTAAATGGACAGGTGAAAGCAGTAACGTCAAAAGCCAAGAATCTAGGTATTGAAGTCGGAATGAAAGGAGCCGACGCCCTGAAACTTATGGGCTAGAACGACGCCAGAGTAAATTGAAGATCAACGCAGACGTGGGTTATCTGATGTCGTCCAACAAGGAACTACTCGACAATGTAGCTACAGAAGTTGTGGTTTGCACAAAATGCTGCCTCTGGAAGGGCCGCAAAAAAGCAGTACCTGGAGTCGGTAACCCTGAAAGCAAACTGATGCTAGTAGGGGAAGCGCCTGGACGATCAGAAGACATCCAAGGGGAGCCTTTTGTTGGAGCAGCCGGAAAGCTTTTGGACACGTTGTTGTCTGAGATCGGCTTTTCGAGAACACAGGTGTTCATTACTAACGTTGTGAAATGCAGACCACCAGAAAATCGTGATCCGTTGCCAGACGAAATCGAGATGTGTACTCCTTACTTGAACAGGCAGATAGGCATCATTCAGCCCGCAATGATAATCACACTTGGCAAGCACTCGACTGCTTGCGTCCTTAATAGAGCGAATTTGCCCTTCCGTAGCATCACGCAAGAGCATGGTAGAGTGCACGAAGCCGTCATTCTGGGCGTGGAGACTGTGGTTTTCCCGACGTTTCATCCCGCTGCTGCTCTATACAACGCACAGTACGAGAACCAGATACGAGACGACTTCCAAATGGTAAAGAAAGAGCTGCTTAAGAGAGAGCCGGTCACACGATAGTGACGTTCTTTTATTCGTAGAAAAGAAATTTCCGGAATTTGCCTTGTGCAGCACCTTTACGCACTTACTGGTGGCGGAGGACGAACAGATCTTCCTAGTTTTCTGCGCAGTGCGATCCGGTACAATTTTCTCATAGATTTCACAAGTCGTTCAACGCTGGGTAGGTTAGAGTACATCAATGGGATGCCGTCGTACTCTGCAAGTCTTATTGAGTAATCGTCCGGTTGCGTTCCGTGGAAAATGACGACTCGCGGTTTCAGACTGCTGACGCGGACAATGAGCATAGGGGAAGTTCCTCCATCTATATTCGTGAAAATCAACGCCCGCTCGGTGGTGGCACCAAAAAGCTGACTGAACTCGTGTCCCGAAAGAGTCTCAACAGCTCGTTGATTGTCCACCACGGTGTAGCCGTTGATCTCCCGTACGCATCTTTCGGCGCACGCCACGATTTTTCCGTCTATTGCTTTGCACAGGTATTCTACCCTCACGGGCAAAGGAAACTCGCGAAGGTCTACGATGGCGTTGCTCGGAGAGCTAGTAAGCTTCGCAAACTCGTGTGTGAAGCGGCTACCGTGCTCTTCATCAAGCTTCAACAAGGCCCAGACGAATCTTCTGACGAACCTTGCGCCAGGACTCGGGCGTCGTCCGCTCTCGTAGTCACTGATGACTGATGAAGAAACGACCATCTTGTCTGACATGCTCATCTGAGAAATCGCGAAGAGCTCGCGCCACTTCCTCATAGTCGCCCCTGGCTTGCTTGAAAGAATTATCTCGCCAGCGATTCTCCTGGCAAGAACAGATTCGCGAGCGCTGAGAGATGCAGCCATGTAATTGCGACCTTGATTGTCAGGCAATTTCCCCTAAAAGAACACGTAATATAAAAACCTAATCGCGCCACGTGAAGTGCTAGAACATGAAAAGGAGAAAGATACCGAGCACGATTATTATTGTTCCAGCCACGTTTCTAATCGTGATTCGCTCTTTCAAGAATATCATGCCCGAAACAACGGCAAAGAGAGGCGTCGTTGAAGATATGGGGACCGCCTGAGCCTCGGGAATGTAGAGAAAACTGTACGTCAAGAGGAACCAACCCAGTCCGAGTGCAACTAGACCTCCCAATGTCAACAATGCGAGAGACTTTCGCTGAATCTTGGCGAAACTGAATTTCCGGTCTGTCAAGGGCGTGGAAGCGAGTAGGAAAACGGCGACCGACAAGACTCTGATTGTGTTGAGAACCAGAGCACTGTCCAAAGTACCAGTTTCCGGAAGAGTCACGGCCGAGTTTATCATTGCTATGCTTAAAGCCCAAAAGACTGCCGCTCCCAGAGCGAATAATCCGCCTCTAATTCGAAAACCTGCTTGCGCCATTCCTTCACTGGACTCTGGTTCTCTCGTGAGTAACCAGATTCCAAAGACTATTGCGACAGCCGCAACTATCACTTCGAAAGCAACGGTTTTAGGCTGAATCACCAAAGCCGGGAGAAGACTGAACAGAGGATAGGTACAGCTTATCGGAACAGCTCGTGAAACACCTATTTGCTTCAAGCTTACCATGTACAATGTGTCTCCCAAACCCAAGCCGATCAACCCGCTTAGAGACGAAAGAACCACGGAGTAGACGGGCAAGCTTGAGAAAACTGACAACTTGCCGATCAATGCTACAAATCCCATCAGAACTAGACTCGTGCAACCAAGACGTACGATATTTGCCTGCAACGGTTTTGTGTTTGAGAGAGCCCTTCTGTACAATACTGCAGATACCGTCCACGAAATCGCAGTACCTAATGCCGCAAGTTCACCTAACATCTTTCCACGCGGTTCATGAGAAAAGGGCTTGAAGTTGTTAAATACCTAACGGTGCATAAGCTCCGAGCGGTGCATCAACGATGCAGATCAAAGTCGAATGGAGTCAAGAAGTGAGTCAGAAATTTCCTGAACTAGCCATCTGCGTCGGCATGATTCAAAACATCAAGGTCAAAAAAGAAAACGAACAAACCAAAATTCTCAAGAAGAAAGCCTGCGAAGAAGCCAGAGCCAATTATGACGCTGAAACCTTGAAAGATAACCCGACTGTAAGAGCCTACAGGGACATGTACTGGAAACTGGATATCGACCCTACCAAGACAAGACCATCAGGCGAAGCTTTGCTACGGAGAGTCCTGCACCACAGCGATTTGCCCACCATATCCACAGCCGTTGACGCCTATAATTTGGCTTCTATGAAGACAATCGTACCAATAAGCGGATTCGACTATGAGCGTCTCACTCCACCATTTCAAGTCAGATTCGCTCGCGGCAATGAAAGATTCGCAGGAATAGGTAAGACAGAACCTATTCCTCTTGAATCGAAAATGCTGGTTTTTGGAAACGGAAAACAGGTCCTCTGCATTTACCCTTACCGTGATTGCGATCACACAAAGATCACGTTGAAGACTCACACTGCCATGATAGTCGGATACGGGGCTCCAGGAATATCTCCCGCCCAACTGCGGGAAGCCGTCGAGACAACATTGTCATTTATCAAACAGGTTTCGGGCGGCGAGATAGAAGCAGTAGAAACCTTTCAAAGTCCTACAGGAAAACAATAGTCCGATCAGGTTAGGTTACTGGTTGCGTAATAGAGAAATGGCAAGGCAAGAAGGATCGTGTTGCGTCCTTTGCACGTAAGCGAGTAGCCCACTCGGAGCGGAGGCCCCTGATCAACTGATCTCTTGATGAAACCGTAGCGATTCAGGATTTTCAGTTTGTCGGATAGAGTTCGTGAATTCACTCTGAGAATCTTCTTAAGTTCCCCGAACCCTGTGGTTTCTCTGAGAAATAGTATGTAAAGAATCTGAAGGTTCCATTTTTGAGACAAAAGATCGAAGCTTTCTTCCAAGCTTTTTATCGTTTCTCTAAGCTCCTCCAAGCCGAGTTTTTGAGTTCCGAATATCTGCCTCAGTGTTTGTTCTATGCCTTCGATGTTGCTTTTCATTCGGGATTCTACTAGCTTGCGAAGTTCATTGCTCAACACTGCTTGGTGGTTCATACTCTGTCTCCAAGTTTATGATCTGTTGGGTTTAACTTTTAAATCTAGTGTAGAAAATACACCAACGTATATGGAGCAAAACAAGATAGAAACGCGCTCTGTCCTCTCAGCTTTGAAGACAAGCAAAAGGGTTTTTAGCTCTGCGCACAAATGGAGAGAGGTGTCCGAATTTGCCTTTCCGTAACAAAATCGACAGGCTCGCAAAAGAAAAGGACTCTAGAATAATCCTCGCTTTTGATTTCCCATTCGAAAAACCAGCAAACAGACAAGCACTTTTCAACAAAGCAGAGAAATTGCTGAAAGCGATCCATCCGTACGTCTGTGCCGTCAAATTCAACCATCACCTGATCCTTCCATTGGGCACCTTTGACGGTGTCCAGAAACTTGTCACGGAAGCACATGACGAAGGATTGGTTACTATTGTGGACTGCAAAGCCAACGACATAGGCTCCACAAATCAAGTCATTGCTAAGTACTACTACGCCGCTGGTTTTGACGCCATCATAGCTAACCCTTTCATCGGATGGGAGGAAGGTTTGAAGCCTATCTTTGACGTGGCCGGGCGATTAGATCGTGGAGTGATTCTCCTTGTCTACATGAGCCACAAAGCATCGTTTGAGGGATACGGGCAAACCATAATTGACCCTGACAGTGGCAAAAAAGTGCCACAGTACATCTCTTTTGCGAAGAAGGCCCTTAAGTATGAGGCAGATGGTGCAGTAGTCGGCGCAACCTATCCAGAAAAGATAAGGGAAGTGTATAAAATTCTATCGAAGAGAGTCCCGATATATTCACCGGGAATTGGAGCACAAGGCGCTACAGTCGAACCAGCGGTCAGGTCTGGTTCTCGCTATTTGATCGTCGGAAGAGAAATAACGCTTTCAGAGAACCCCGCAGAAGTGGCAAAGAGAACCAGAGACGCGGCGCGATCCGTCAAATAGAATCTCGGTGAATATTCCTTCATCACGAAGTTCGAGAATTACCTTCCGCGTCTTTCCCATAGCTCTTTTTTCAACAGGTCTCTCACAGACGACCTGATCGCTGAGCTTCTGCTCGGATACATGTTCGCTCTAACAAGCTCGTCCAACCCTTCAAGATAAGCTTCGGGTAGTAATACTGTCACCAGTTTCAAACCTTTTTCCCTCAGACATGTCCAGAGTATAACATGCGTCAAATATAAGATTTGACGCTGCTAGCTACCGGTTCTCGAACTCTACTTGTCACGTCACGACTTCAAGGAGCCTAGTGGCCCAAATAAACGCACTTTAGAGGCATCAGTGCAGAACGGACAAATACAAAAGTCATAAAACTACGGACTCACTAAAAGAAGTGCGAGGCAGTCACTTTGGAAACCTTTGACCCCAAGAAGTTTGTAGACAATGCAATTGCTGAAACTAAGAAAAGTATAGGGAACGAAAAGGCGTTAGTCGCCATTTCGGGTGGGGTCGACAGCACAACATGCGCTGTCTTGACTCACAAGGCGATCGGTGATAACCTTATCTGCGTAATCTTGGACGATGCATTCATGAGACAGGATGAACCTGAACACGTGGCGAACACTCTTTCAAAACCGCCTTTCAACGTTCCGACCAAAATTGTCAACGTTCGAGAACGCTTCTTGAAGGCAATGAAAGAATTAAGTGATGCCGAAGAAAAACGCAAGATGTTCAGAGAAACCTTCTATCAGGTACTTGCTGATACGGCTAAGAAAGAGAAATGCAAGATTCTCGTGCAAGGCACAATACGTGCAGACATACTAGAGACGGTCGGCGGTGTGAAAACCCAGCACAATGTTCTGGAACAGATGGGCATTAACCCCATAGAGCGGTTCGGGTTCAAAGTAGTAGAACCTCTTCTGCCTCTGTTTAAAGAACAAGTCAGAATGCTGGCGAGACTGTTTGGTTTGCCACCTGAATATGCTGAGCGACAACCTTTCCCTGGGCCTGGCCTTTCGGTTCGTGTGGTCGGTGAAATCCGCCCTGAAAAACTGGAGACTTTGAGAAAAGCAACAGCAATTGCCGAGAGTGAACTCAAGGATCTCAGACCAGCGCAATACTTTGCGATTATCATGGACAATGAAGAAAACACGCATCTATCGACAGCTTTGAGAGTTCAAGAGACTGCAGCACGTCTTCTCAACGTTCCGTCAAGAAACGTGAACGTCAAGATCTTCAAACACAAGGCTACAGGCGTGGAGGGCGGCAAAAGACGCTACGGGGAAGTGGTCGGCCTGAAAGTGCAGACCATGAACGGCAGGCTTCATCAAACACCCTTGCAGAACATAGTTTCTCTGCAAGCCAGAATAATCACGGAAAACCCCGAAGTTGCACGAGTATTCTATGCAATCGAAGATTCGCCGGAAAAGAAGCCCTACGTCATCGGCATACGTTCGGTTGAAACCAAGGATTTTCTAACCGCAAAGGTCTCGGAAATACCATGGACAACCCTTGAGAAAATAGCTGAGGACACGATGAAAAAGTGTCCCAACGTGTCAACCGTCTACTATGATCTTACACCAAAACCTCCAGCCACGATTGAAATGGAGTAAAATAGAAGAGAGGCAGATTGACTCCAGCCCGAAATCTATAAAGCCTCTATAGACTTCTTGAGTAATGATGAACCATGTTTCGCGTACGCGTAAACAAGATCGAATCTATCCGAGACGTAGACGGCAACCTTGGGAAACGGATAGAGCTCATTGAAGATCGACGAGTCCCTCAAATGGTCATTAGACCACAAACAGAGGAAGCCAAAGTCGTGCAAGACGTGCTTCAGACCCTGCAGCAACAAATGCCCATTTTCCAAGGGAGAATGGATCTAGCGATCCCGAAGATAATTCTGTTCCTGACCGAACAAGAATATGAAATGCTGGGAATTGAATTTGACGTTAATCAGATCTACGAGGTCAGACTTGAAAATCAGGCCGTAAAGTTTACGAGAATTCCGTGAGCTCCTTTCTGATACCCCTAAGAGCTGAATGCTTCGGGTGGAAAGACAGCACAAACATCATGTTCTTCAGTTTTGTGCATATCTCTTCTACGTTTGACTGCTTTTCGCTGACGCAAAAGATCGGAACAGGCTCGTCGTCACCGTTCGCGTAATACACGTAGATAGGGGCAAACTTTTTCCTGAAAGTCTTGACTTCAAAGCCAAGCTTCAAACGTCTGGCCATTTTCTCTGTGGCCGCGCGGACTGGTTCTAGGCGTCTTCCTCGAGACGCGAAGCTGGAGGCATAAACGAACAGTTTGCCGTTACAGTTTTCCAGCATCTCAAATCCCAATATCAACCTTCAAGAAGACACCTTTTAAGAAGAGTGATGAAACAACCTAACCATGCAGAAGAGAGATGAGTTTAAGTGAACGGTTGGGAGGAGTGGAGCAATTATGAAAATCAGGGTTCGAGTCTTCGTCAGTGGAAGAGTTCAGGGCGTTTTCTTCAGAGAAGAAACAACGTGCCGAGCAAAAGAACATAACGTTGCTGGTTGGGTTCGAAACCTGTCTGATGGCAGAGTTGAAGCTGTATTTGAGGGAGAAGATAGAGACGTGACAAAGATGATAGAATTTTGTAGACGTGGACCACCTGCTGCTAGAGTGACGTCGGTTGAAGTTCGGGAGGAGCCTTATTCTGACGAATACGTTGATTTTGAAGCAATATGAGATGTTTTCAAGAAACGATGATGAAACTAGGCTCCGCTCTTTGGAACTTTGAAATGTGACGCTTTTCCAGCGCTTACGTATTCTCCGCCGGCCTGGCGCACCGCGGACGCAATTTTGGAGAAGTTGTCAGAACCCAAGAATTGACGTGGCTTGATAATCACATAATCGTCCTTTTCCTCAAAACTCAACAGGTTCTCCAAGTCCTCAGGGAACAACGCCTTGACATCTTCAAGGGCTTTTGATCTCTCAGCGACGCGAGGTGCTCCAGCCACTGCTCCAGAGACAGTTCCAGGTTGGCCCAAAGACAATGGTGGTGGTGCTGCGACGGGTTGAGTGATCTGTTGGACGGCTAATGATTTCAACGAAGATGTGACTTGTCTCAAGTCTCCGGTGACATCGTTCAGGATTGCCACGAGTTCTTCAACTTTCTTGATGAGGTTGTCAATCTTCACTTTATCGGCGCTCATGAGCCTTCAACCTTCCAAATCCTTAATACGACGGCCTTTTATTAATTGTTTCCGACCTTTTCAACGAGCCAAAAACAGGAGCCAAGTCGCGTTTGATCGAGATTGACGGCAGCAAAAAAGGAGGAAGCGGCACAATCCTCAGGGTGTCCGTCGCTCTGTCAGCCATAAAGGGCCAACCACTTCACATATACAAAATCAGACACAACAGGCCACAACCCGGCCTGAAACCTCAACACCTAGAAGCCGTTCTGACGGCTGCAAGGCTTTGCGATGCTAAAGTTGAAGGTGCAAAAATCAATTCGCAGGAACTGTGGTTCGATCCGAGAGAAATCAGAGGCGGAAAAGTCGAAGCTGAAATAGGAACTGCGGGAAGCATCTCCATGCTTTTGATGACAGTCCTGCCCGTCTGTGCTTACGCAAAGAACTCGGTTGAGCTGCACGTTACCAAGGGCGGAACAGACGTTTCACACGCACCCACAATCAATTACCTGCGCTTCGTACTTTTGCCAATACTCAAGAGAATGGGGTTGAACGCGACCATCAACGTGCGCAAGTATGGCTATTACCCAAAAGGGAACGGTGAAGTAATAGCGACAGTCGAGCCTGCGAGAAATTTGAAAGCTCTGCAACTGGAAAGTCACGGAAACATAAAGACCATCAAAGGAGTATCGGTCTGCACGTTCCTTGCTGAAAGGAAGGTCGCTGAAAGACAAGCGAGGACGGCGGAAGATTATTTCAGAAAAAAAGGTTTCAAGCCGGACATTCAGATAATCAACGACATGTCCAACCCGCTGCAGAAAGGCAGTTCACTTGTGCTCTGGGTTGAAACCGACACCGAAGTGATCCTTGGCTCGGACGCAATCGGCGAATTGAAGAAGACAAGCGAAAGAGTTGGCGAAGAAGCTTCCCAGAAGCTTTGGGAGGAAATCTCTGCAAAACCAACCGTCGACGCACATCTGGCTGATTTGATCCTTCCGTACGTGGCCTTGGCTCCAGGCGAATCAGTATACCTGACGCGGACGATGTCAGAACATCTGGAAACGAACATTTGGCTGGCCGAAGAGATACTAAAGGTCAAATTCAAAACCGAAAAGACAGATGGGCTATACAGAATTGAAAAAGTTGGCAATACCGAATGAGCGATACCAGTCGGAAGAAGCTAATCCAGGAGTACTATTCTGCTAGGGCAAACGATTATGATCGACAGAAAAACAGAACCTGGAAGTCGAGTCGAGGTTTTGGAAAAGAGGTATTCAAGGAAATATTGCGAGGGCTCAAGAACTGCCAGAAAAAGCTGCTGCTGGAAGTCGGCGTTGGAAGCGGCAGAAATGTAAAACCAGTCCTTGAAAATATCAATCTGTATCTTGTCGGACTTGACCTCTCAAAAGAAATGTTAAGAACCGCTAGAACCAAGTTGATCCCTCACAAGCAAAGCTTCGACCTGATTCTTGGCGATGCGGAACACTTGCCGTTCGTTGACGAAACGCTTGACGCGATTCTATGCATGAGCACAATGCACTATTTCACGAACCAAGAGAGAATCCTTGGCAACTTCAGACAACTGCTAAAAAAGAACGGGGTTTTCATCTATGGCGATTTGTCGCCACAAGAGTCAGATGACGAAGAGTTTTTGGAGACTCTGGAAAGAACAATCTCAAAAGCACATGCAAGATACTACAAAGCTTCAGAAATCAACTGGTTAATGGAAAAGAATGGATTTCACGTCAACAGAACAAGAACCATCGATTACCGAAAAAGCTATGATGCATTAATCGAAGACAAAGGAATATATTTCGGTGTCGGAACCGACGAACTCCAAAGGCTGACACATGCAGCTACCCCAAAAGCGAAAAGACAATACAGCCTGACAGACACTGAAATGACCCTATTATACACTGTTATCAATGCAACCAAGGAGAAGATCATGTGATCTAATGTCAAAACAAGCCATTTGCCTCAAAATTCCAAAACTGCAGGGCCAGAAAACCCTCGTTCTAACAACCCGGCTCAGACTCGTCGACAGAGAACTGGAAATCGAGGAAAACGGCAACTACCTCAACATTCCCCTTGCCAATCAACCTTCTCCCAGCGACTTCGAAACGCTCAAGAAAGAAGGAATCAATTTCGAGGTCTCAACTCAACTGTTCAAGCAAAGAAAGAAAAAGCCCTCACTTCCTGAGCTACTAGAATCTGAATTACCTATTAGTCTGATGGCGAGTCTACCGCATGCTGCAGACTTCATAGGTGAAATAGCCATAATTGAAATACCGCCCGAACTTGAACCCCATGAAAAAATCATCGGTAAAGCATTTCTAAGAGTACACAAAAATGTTCGCACAGTTCTAGCAAAAGCAGGTGCCGTCAGTGGAGCTTACCGATTGAGAGAATTCACTGTGATAGCCGGAGAACCCTCGACCGAAACGGTTCACAAAGAATCCGGATGTCTATTCAAGGTAGACGTTGCGAAGGCCTATTTTTCACCAAGACTGTCGAACGAACATAACAGAATCGCAGCTCTCGTTAGAGAGGGAGAAACGGTTGTAGACTTGTTCGCAGGTGTCGGCCCATTCGCAATACTCATAGCCAAAACCCATGAAAGCGTGAAAGTCTACGCCGTGGACGCCAATCCCTATGCAGTGGATTATATGAAGACCAACATTCGACTCAACAGAGTGATGAACAAAGTCCATACTCAACTAGGAGACGCTCGGCAAATCACGAACGAGAAACTATCAGGCGTTGCTGATCGCGTCATAATGAACCTGCCAGAGAAAGCCATCGAATTCGTCGATGTCGCATGCCGAGCATTGAAATCGAGTGGAGGCGTGATACACTTCTACACTTTCGTCGACGTGTCCAGTTCAATAGAGAACAAGAAACGCGATTTCAAAGAGGCGGTTGAGAAATCAGGAAGGAAAATCGAAGAGTTTCTATCTTTCAGAGTGGTCCGCGAGACAGCTCCTTATGAGTGGCAGGCTGTTGTCGACGCACAGATTCGTTAAGTTCTTGCGATCAAGGTAATTCTGACTTTCTGGTTGGGATTCCTTGATCGGTTGACAAGTTCTCTTGACAGTTCATTTGCAGCTTTGTCCGCATGAATCGCCAACGTCCGGTTGCATACGTACCCACTTTTTCTGACAATAATATCGGTTGGATGCATAAGGGCTAAACGAGAATTTCCAATAGCAGTCACGATTTCAGTGACTCCGTTCGCTTCGATCAAGACAGTGATTTTCGCACCGTCCTTGCGAAGGTTCTCTTTGAACTCGGGGCTGAGGTCATCTAGCGCTTTGTTTGCACCCACTGCGATGATGCAATCGCCATCTCTTGACAGGTGAGTTTCTTTTGTAATTTCGAACGTTGTTCTATGCGTAGCGGTTACATTCTCATGTCCGTGGGCAATGATTGTTTCTCTCAGTTCGGTTGGACACAAGCTACTCCAAGACCTCTATCGAGTCAACTTTTCCGTCGCCGTCTAGATCGAATCCTTGAATGACCTTGGCGAAGGTTTCATCCCCGTGGTAGTTTTTCAGGGTTCTACTCCAGAAATTGGTCAGAGCCAGCACACAAGCTTTTGTGCCTACAGCCTTGTTCCCTGCGAGCACGATGATCCGTTTGTTGCTGTCCCAAGGGTTGACGATCTTCGCCACTAACCCCATATTGTCTGCCGTGTACACAGCTGAAGTTCTTTTGGAAACTAGTCCCCCGAATAGAAAACCTTCGTTTGAAGAATGCATGTCAAACCTGATCGGTAAGTGTTCGTTTACTTCCTGTGTCAACAGGTTAGTGCCAGGACCGCCGACGAGTATTAGATTGTTCTTCTCTTCTTTTTCTGCTTTGACGTCGACGTCGAGTTTTATCGCAAACTCGTCAGGCATTCGAACAAACTGACCCAGGAAGAAGGCTAGATGAGAGGCGTAGTGGCCGTCTCTGGCGCTTGTTTTGAATGGCCCGTGGGGTGTTGGGCTGCCTACGACTATTTTTCCATCAAAAGTGTCGTCTTCTTTGATTAGTTCTCTGAAAAAAGTGTGTACTTTGTCTTCCATACTCAAGAGTGAGAGCTTTTTTATCGGTCTGTATCCTTGTGGAAGATCAATTCCAAAAGCCGATGAGGCGGCTCTGAAGTATTTTGCAGTGGCACCTTTTTTCACTTCTTCTCTCGTTACCACTATTGCGCCTGCCTTCTCGAGTTTTCTTATGTGATAGTAGACTTTCTGTTCGTGAATGTGCAGAACCTTTGCAATTTCAAGAGGATACATTTCTTTTTCAGAAAGCATCCGCAGAATCTTCCAACTCAGTTTGTTGAATATCAGTTTCAGCCGCTGCGGATCCTCCACTAACATGATTTCCTTGACTTTCTGGGTTTTTCCATCATCCTTTAAGAGCAGTTTCTTGTCCAAGATTCATCCGTGCCAAAGGATTAGAAATGAAAAGAACCTTTATAACTTTTTTATTAATGCCCAAGAAAAATCATGAAGAAAAATCGTTTATCGATGTTGCCATTTGAATAATAGATCTAAGATTTCTGTTAGAACTCAGGTTTAAGTATTAACAATGCTTATTACCGAAAAACTGTTTCCATGGGACTTACTGCAACGAGAAATTGAGGCACTCTTGATGTGTGGAATATTCGGCTGCATCCTGGAAGAAAAGAACGCTGCTCCGATCATACATGCAGCGCTGAAAAGACTTGAATATCGAGGCTACGATTCCGTTGGAGAAGCCACGCTACACGAAGGAAAACTCCACGTAAAAAAGGATCAGGGAAAAATCGACGATGTCCATAGACTGCGCAACCTAGATGACCTCCCTGGAAGCATCGGTATCGGACACACAAGATGGGCAACGCACGGCGCCCCCCTCCAAGTGAATTCACATCCCCACACTGACTGCAACGAACAAATAGCAGTTGTCCACAACGGAATCATTGAGAATTTTGATGAACTGCGCACCGATCTTGAGAATCACGGTCACACTTTCAAATCCAAGACGGATACGGAAGTTGTACCTCATCTTATCGAAGAGATTCTGAGAAACAATCCTTCTCTTGGTTTGACTGGCGCCGTTGCCGAGGCTGTGAAGAAGCTCCAAGGATCCTACGCCATCGCTGTCATCTCGTCAGAGGAACCAGACAAGATAGTCTGTGTTCGAAACGAAAGCCCGCTTGTCATCGGAGTCAACGAAAAAGACGTTTTCTTCTCTTCAGATATTCCAGCCTTTCTTCCCCTGACTAACAAAGTATTGATAGTTGAAGATGGCGAAATCGTGACAATTTCGCTGGGAAAAGCTGAGATTAGGAAAATAGCGGACTCAAGAATTGTCTCACGAGAACCTAAAGCCGTTGATTGGAGCCCAGAAATGGCAGTCAAGCAAGGCTACCCGCATTTCATGATAAAAGAAATTCACGAACAACCTGACTGCCTGCGCAACACTCTCAGGGTTCAAGAGCACTATGCAGATCTCATGTCAACTTTCTTAGATCGTGCTCGAGACGTTTACATGGTAGCTTGCGGGACATCTTATCACGCGTGTTTAGCGGCATCATATATGTTCTCAAAACTCGCTTTTCTACCCACTTACCCAATAATAGCATCCGAATTCGTAGAACAATGCGGAAAATCAGTCAACATCGACAGCACCATCCTTGCAGTGAGCCAATCGGGAGAAACCGCAGACACTCTAGCCTCCGTCAGCACTGCACGCGAGCGAGCAGCCACAATTCTGGGATTGACCAACGCAATTGGCTCAACTTTGACAAGGGTTTCGAGAGTCTACATCGGCCAGCAGTCTGGACCAGAAATAGGTGTTGCAGCAACGAAAACCTTCACTTCGCAGCTTTCGGTAATGGCCCAACTGGCATTGAGGCTCGCAAAGAAACGCGGCAAGGTTTCACAGGATGAGATGGACTACCTCGCTGAAAAAATGAAAAAACTTCCAGACATAGTCCAAGAAATTATCCTCAAACAAGAGGAAAAGACGAAGCAAATGGCTAGGAAGTACAAGGACGCAAAAGCTTTCTTCTTCCTTGGCAGAGGCATAAATACTGCGACGGCATATGAGGGCAGACTCAAGCTGATGGAAATCGCCTATATACCTGCCATAGCCTTTCCTGCAGGAGAGAGTAAGCACGGGCCGATCAGCCTTGTAGAACCAGGTTTTCCAGTGGTTTTCGTATGTGCAAAAGATGGAACTCACAAAACGCTGATTGGAAACATAATGGAAATGAAGGCTAGAGGTGCTTCAATAATCGCCATTGTGGAAGAAGGAGATGAAGAGATCAAGAAACTGGCGGACGACTACATTGAAGTGCCGAAAGACATCCCGGAAGTTCTGTCACCCGTACCGTTCGTCGTCCCATTACAGATGCTGGCATACTACATGGCCGTGGAGAGAGGCCTCAACCCAGACAGACCCAGAAATCTAGCCAAATCAGTAACGGTCAAATAGACAAAACAAGCGTAACAGAGCGCTTCCTATCGGCGCCTCCCACCAAAAGCCATTCCTTGCCTCAGCGTCCCAGTCACATTGTTCTTGAGCTCTTCAAAACAAACGCTCAGACGCTCAGCGTCTTCCTTTGACATACCGGCAATCATGAGTTGTCTCTCGAAAGCTCTTCTTGCTTTTCGCACTCGCCTGCCTAGAGTGAGATACGTGTACAATAGACTCAGGGACGCGCGAGCAAGGTAAGGAGATCCTTTGATCAGATCGGCAACCGTTGACGCTGCACTCAATGCTGATCATCTCACAATTCCTGTTCCATTTTTTCACGGACTTTTCTTTTGACTTCTTCGACGACATCTCCGCTTCTTTCGGAAGATATTCTGCTGCCTCTCATCATATCACCAATGTTTGTGAAAGTTCGCATATAGTCTTCGGTCAACTTCACGGCTACTTGTTCAGGCAACCCCCCTGCTTTTAGTTCCTTGTAGTACGCTGCTGCAGCTTTACCCATGTTCTTTCCAGCCTCTTCGGAAAAGACCGTGGAGAGCAGGTTCTTTATTAGTCCTGGAACCTCTTCTGAAACCACTTTCAGTATTTCTTTGACGTCCTCCGGCCTTTCCCTCTCGTGTTTCTTTTCTTCGTCAACCATTCATTTCACCTCCATATCTATCTACAATAGGTTCAGATTGAACCGCGATCGTGCCCAAGCGACTTCTGGACTTGCCTGTGCTTTTGCGATTCGAGCACGCTCTATCATTTGGACAGTAACTATGACTACTGGCTTAGTTGATCTTGAACTCAGTTCTACTACAGGAGCAAGTATATCATTGCCTGTACTTGTGTTTTTTACGTGTCCATATTTCATGTTTTTCCACGCCTCCAAACAGACATAGGAGTGGTCACTGCAGTTAGGTATTCTGTGCAAAAATGACCAGTCACTGACCATTCTTCTCGACAAGCTCATACGTTGGAACTCTCCCTTCTGTCTTCAACAAAATACCTTTCGCCAACAATTGTTTCACTCTTTCTCTTATTATCCGTCTGCTTGATTTCCCTCTCATTTGAGCCACTTGCCGTGTTATTGCAGAAACGTTCAGCGGACCCTTGACAGCCAATGCTTGCACAATACATCTTGAAATGTCATCTTGAGCGATTGGTTTTTGACGGAGATAGCTCTCCGCGTTTTTCAGACGCGAAGCGAGCTTAAGCGGTTCACCGTACATGCCTATGCCCATTTTCGTCAACCGCAAGGAAGTTGCCAATCCCTGATACTCTGGTTTTTCAAGAATCAACTCTTCTAGAAGATCGAGTCGCCGAATTATCTGGTCCAACTTCTTGCATAGCTCCTCTGTACTCGAACCAGAATTCTGTTCGTTACTCAAACCTCTTCCGACTTCCTGCTCAGTTGCTTTAGATTGAAGCTTCAGATTTAAATGGTTGACTACAGCTGATTCTGCCCTTGAAAATAGAGACCGCGAAACAGCTCCGAGTGATTCTAGGTTCAATTCCTAAATTCAAATGCGTTAATAACCAGTAACCATTGTTTATCTTCGGTGCATCTCGTGGAAGCAAACGAATGGGAAAAACTGGTCCAAAACCTAGTAAAAGAAGGCATCCTTCGTTCTCCAAAGGTCATCGAAACGATGCGCAAAGTTCCCCGCGAGAAATTCCTACCGGAAAACATGCGATCATACGGCGCGGTCGATACACCTCTTCCAATAGGTTTTTCACAGACGGCTTCCGCACCGCACATGGTCTCAATAATGAATGAAGCCCTGCAACTCGAGGTCGGCCACAAAGTGCTGGAAGTAGGCGCGGGTTCAGGGTGGCACGCTGCCACGATAGCTGAGTTGGTGGCACCTAGGACGGCACCGCGAAGCGAGTGGGGACACGTTTACACAATAGAGATTGTGCAGGGCTTGGCTGATTTTGCCAGAAAAAACATCATGAACAATGGTTACGGTGACAGAGCTTCGATAATTCATGGAGATGGTTCAATGGGCTTTCCCGAGAGAGCTCCTTACGATCGAATCCTCGCGACTGCTGCGGCACCGAGTGTTCCTAAACCACTCGTTGAACAATTGAAACCGGGAGGAACTATGTTGATTCCGGTTGGCAGCCTATCGCTGTTCCAAAACCTGATCAAGTTGACTAAGGGCAGTGATGGCAAGACAAAAGAAGAGAATCTGGGCGGAGTGGCCTTTGTCCCGTTGACCGGGAAATATGGCCACCAGTTCTGATGGATCAGTCACCTACGAAATCTGCAGTTTCTCCTTGTAAGCCTCTAGATCCAGCCAGCCATGGCCGCTGATGTTCATGCAAATGGTTTTCTCTTTGCCTGCTTTTTCGGTTTTCAGAGCCTCGTCTATACCTGCGCGAAGCGCGTAACTGGATTCTGGTGCAGCCAGCCATCCTTCAGTCTGCAGGAAGAGTCGTGCTGCTTCAAAGATGACTTTTTCATTTTCTGGGTACGCGACGGCTTTGATTATGTTATGTTTACGAAGCAAGCTGATGATGGGGCCAGCAGCGTGATATCGCAGTCCATCTGCCTTGATCGGATTCATCTTGGTTTTGTGACCCAGAGTGAACATTTTCAAGAGTGGAGTATGTTCAGCTACATCTCCAAAATCATACTTGTACTCTCCCTTCACGAGGTTTGGAGCCGCCATAGACTGCGAAGCCAAGAACTCGCACTCTCTTTTGCCTTTCAACACTTCACCGATGAATGGAAGAGCAATACCGCCAAAGTTTGAACCGCCACCCAAACAACCTACGATTAGATCTGGTTTTTCATCAATCATGTCAAACTGCTTGATGGTTTCAAGGCCTATTACCGACTGGTGCATCATTACGTGATTCAGAACTGAACCTAGACAGTAAACGGTGTTGTCATGTGTCTCAGCATATTCCAAGCCCTCAGATATCGCAATACCGAGTGAACCGGGACTCTTCGGATCCTTTGCCAGTACATTCTTGCCGAACTTGGTCTGCTTGCTAGGTGAAGCGTGGACCTTCGCGCCAAAAAGGTTCATCAGAGCTTTTCTGTCACTCTTCCAGTCGTAGACTGATTTGACCCAGAAGACCACGCACTCAAGCTCCATGAGTGAAGCTGCATAAGAAAGCGCGGTTCCCCACTGACCTGCACCGGTTTCGGTGCTCAGGGTCGTCTTTCCTTCTTTCTGAGCGTAATAGGCTTGTGCGATGGCAGTGTTCGTTTTATGTGAACCGGTGGGCGACAAGTCCTCGCGCTTGTAGTAGAGCTTGACTTTCTTCAATCCAAGACGTTTTTCCAACCGTTTCGCACGGTAAAGCGGTCTTGGCCTTCCCATGTGAATATAAAGTTCGCGTATTTCCTCAGGAATATTGACCCAGCGTTCAGTCGACATCTCCTGCCCAAGACACTCTTTGACCATTGTCTTTGCCAAGTAGTCCATGCGGGATGGACCTTTTTCAGGCTCCTTTGGCGGAGGAAGCGGCTCTGGCAGGTCAGGTATGATGCTATACCATTTTTTGGGGAATTCGTCTATCGGGAGCGCGATCTGGTCTTTCTCCATAGGTGTCACCATTTCGTGAAACGTATAGTATAAGAGAATGTGGATTAAAGACTTGCGCAACCAACTGTTAAGCTGGGAACTGTGCACTACCCGAACCATTTTTCGAGTGTGGTCTTTCCCTTTTCCTTTGCGATTCCTGTCTGCATCTTCTCCAAGGCTTTTCGAACACGCTCTTCTGAGAAGTCCCTTTCTCTGACGATGAAATCAACCGCACTCGTGACATCTGGGGGGTTCCATTCGAGCGTGTAGTTGGAAGTCACCTCGGGATGGAGAAAAATCTCTCTGATTCTTTGAGGTTCAACAGGAAACTCCGCGTTTTTCACATGTGGAACCGCTTTCTCCAAGGTTTCATGCTCTTTTATCAGTTTCAAGGCGGTTTTTGGTCCTAACCCCTTGATCCCGTCAGGATTGAAGTCTGTTCCAATCAGGATTCCTACGTCAATCAATTGTTCGTAAGTTATCCCCAGCTCTCTGAGAACTTGCTCTAACTCGAAAAGTTCTGGAATTACTTCAATGTATATGTTCTTGCTGGGGAGTTTCCTACGCCCTGAAATGGTTATGTTTCTAACAAACTTGGGAGCTCCGAAAAGAAGGCTGTCATAATCCTGACTTGCGCAGTAGTGAGCGTCGCCCTTCTTGGTCATATGTGCAGCTTGAGCTTCACCTTCACTGGGTGCCTGAATCCAGGGAACACCTATCAGATCAAGGAGCTTTTTGCTGTCTTCAGCCATGTAATCTTTCAGATGCGAAGTTGCCTGAGCGTAGACACGTGCCTCTTCGACTTTTCCTTCCTTCAACGCCCGCTCATAGAGAACTAGAGCTTCCTCTTTCACTCTCTTTCGTCTTTTGATCTCAACTTCCTTAAGCGTAGGCGGAGCCCCGTCGAATACGTAAATCGGTTTGATGCCCAGCTCCACCAGATTGCTTGTTCGATAAAGCAAACCGCTCAGGTGACTGGTAACTCTGCCTGAGCTGTCCTTCAACGGAGTACCATCTGGTTGACGGATTATCGCCAGAAATTGGTAAAGTGCGTTGTACGCATCTATGGCAATGATCTTCCCGCTCAAATCCTCGAGCCTGATCGTTGTTTTCGGCACAAGATCGCGAAGGTCGACTCCCAAAAGTAACCCCTTTTTCACTATTGGCCGGCAACTGAAATAATAAAGTTCCGCAAAAACCATGCATCTCAATGTTCGCACCGTGCACAAAAACACAACACATCAAGCGCGGATTTCAATTTGCTGCATTTGAAGGAAGATGGATGTTGACGAGTGCCAGCTTTGATAGGTTGCCGGTTGACAAAGCAATAAGGCTCCCCGCGAGCAGGTTTTTTGGCGTAATTTCAACCAAAACACCCCCTACCCCCCCTAGGTAGGTAGGCCACGGAGGTTCTCTTTTTTCTGAGGTATGACGTGGTCGATATCTAGTGC
>CAZHZB010000003.1:0-20385 GCA_964537045.1 uncultured Candidatus Bathyarchaeia archaeon
TAATCTTCGAGATGCTGTGTAGCGCTGAAAAATCAAGAAGAACTGAAAGAAAACATGGCAAAAAAGGCTAGACTAGGGTGCCACTGAGGCCACTCTCACCTGCTGCACGCCGCGCGCAAGGAATGATCGGAGGGGTCGCAATTGGGGTCTTTACTTCTCGACAAATACGTGGGTTCAACTTCAAGAATTGAGGATCGCCCGCCCACTTCTCTAGTGAATTTGTCGGTTCTTCTCGAGCTTCGCAATGAACGAACCGTTGCATTGGTGAACGTGCGGATACAACCTCTGACACTTGTCGAGCCCTCTTAGTCCGGGCGAACCCAATTCCGGCTCTATTTCGGTCAACAACCATTCAGGGTGCCATTTCAGAAACCTTTCAATTATCATCTCGTTTTCTTCGACAGTAACGCTAGAAGTGAAATAGATTAAGGTCCCTCCTTCTTTCACGTATTCGGAGCAGTTGTCCAATATTTTCCATTGAAGCTCGGCCATCCTTGCGATTGAGCGGTAGGTCAATCTCCACTTGCCCGATGGAAGTCTGGAGAAAAGTCCCGTATCGGTGCAAGGCGGATTGAGTACTAGAACGTCGGCTTCTACGTTGAGAGGTAATGGACTGGAACCATCGGCAATTACGGGCTCAGCTATCTTTGTGCCAGAGCGAAAAACCTCTTTTCTCCAAGCTGCCATTCTTCGTTTTGAATAGTCTAGGGAAAAGATCTTGCCTTCATTTCGCATGAGCTGCGCAAGATACGCTGTGACTGCACCCGGTGCAGAGCATACATCCAACACAATTGTGCCTGGAGCTGGATTGCCAACTTCGGCCGCAAAGGCACTCGACTTGTCTTGAAGATGAATCAAACCCTCCTTGAAGGAATTGGTTTTGGTTAAAGGCCTTCTTGTCCTCACTATCCTGTAGCCAGATTTCAGTTGTTTGACCTTTTCAACTTCAGTGCCATCATCCGCAAGCTGTTTCAGGATTTTATCCTCTGAAGTTTTGAGTGTATTCAGCCTAACGTAGAGTGGCAACGCCGAAGTGGCTGATTCCAAAAACATCAAGGCTTCTCTTCTGCCGAAGAGTCTAAAACAATATTCGACAAACCACTTCGGATGAAAAGTCTGAAACGCCACTCTTGCTTCATCATCCTTGCCTGCAAAAATGATCGAAGGTTTCTGGGTTAACAGCACACCAAGAAATGGCTCAACAGACAGAAGCGTCTTCCACCCGAGAATAGACCGCACTATCTTCACGACAGTTTCAGCCTCTTCTAAGTCAGGTTTGGACCAATCCTTTGAAAATCGTGTGGAGTAGACGAAAAGACGCAAAAAAGCCTGAAGACCCAAGCCAAACTGATCAATTCTCGAAGGCCGAACTGCTTCGTTTATGAAGGCATCTATGAAGTTCTTTCGTCGGACGGTCTCAAACACAAGTACACGAGCAAATCTAAGGGCATCAGGATCATCGATTCCCAACTGTTTGACGGTTTTCGCGAACGCCAAGGGCTCACTCAGGCCTCGCATCTCCATCCAACTGAGAGTCTCGATCGCAAGCGTCCAAGCTTCTCTGAGCAAATCTGTCCACTCAGCTACAACTGATGCTGGGTCCTAGATAAGAATAGAAGTCTGCTCAGTTTTCGAGAAATCGCCAGCAACGACTCCTGGAATGCTTCCAGCGCTTAAACTGAAACTTGGACAGTGACATACTCTTCAATGCAACCTATTTGCGACGTCTGGAGGACAAGAGATTTTAGGAAACCTGGAACATAGAAGCAGTATCAAGGTCACGAGCAGATGGCGCAGAGACATCTAGAGGAATTTTCACGAAAGGAAAGCCATCCCCTAATGGAAAAGAAAGTGGAAACCACGGCTCTCGCGATTACCCAAGACACCGACAAGGAAAATCAGAACAAACGCAGTTTTCCTCCAGTTGCTCCCAGCAACTTGCCGCGTTCATACTTTGTGTCAGCTACTTATGATGGCAAAAACCGCAAAGCTGTCATCAAACTGTACGAGCCAGTTTCCGGCAAGATCTATTTCTGGTATGACAATACTGGACATCAACCATACTGCCTGACAAACCTTTCACAATACGAACTTGAAAAAATCAGCCGAGTCACCAAACACGAAGGTTTTGACCGATTTGAGATCGTTGAAAAAATCGATCCTTTACGGGAGAAGAAAATACACATCACAAAAATAATCACCAAAGACCCCTTGGCTATTGGCGGACGTCCTTATGGGTGCATTAGAGACATAATCCCAGAGGATTTCCCAAAAGTCTCAGAACTACCAGTAGAACCCAATGACATCAAAGTATGGGAATCCACGATAAAGTACTATCAATCCTACATCTACGATCAAGGACTACTTCCTGGAATGATGTATGAAGTAAAAGACTCCAATCTTGTCCTCAGGAAATTGGAAGATGTTGAAAGAACAGTAAAACAGATACGCGACACATTCAAGGATGCCACACCAGAAGAGTTGGATTTTATCGAAGAATGGGCCAGACTGCTAGAGTATCCCGCCCCCAAGTTTCGACGCGTAGCCCTCGACATAGAGGTCTTGGCACCAATTCCCACAAGAGTACCTGATCCCAGACAAGCGATATACCCAGTTATCTGCGTCTCACTCTGGAGCTCAGACAAACCCAAAAGAGCCATGCTCCTGAAACGCGAGGGAGTTCGCGAAGGACGAGAGCACTTGCCTGCAGACGTAGAACTTGAGGAATTTGACTCAGAAGACAAACTGATCAGAGCCGTCCTAGACGTTCTATGGGATTATCCCTTTGTCTTGACGTTCAACGGAGACGATTTCGACCTCAGCTACTTGTTCCATCGTTCGATGAACCTAGGAATCAAGAGAAGCGAAATCCCGATAGAAGTGGGCAAACGATCCTGCACACTTAGTTATGGAGTTCACATAGACCTCTACAAGTTCTTTTTCAACCGTTCGATTCAGATCTACGCGTTCAACAATCGTTACAGAGACGTTACACTGAATGATGTTGGCAAAGCCTTGATAGGATTGGAAAAAATACCCTTAACCAAAACATTCGGCGAGCTGACCTTCAGCGAACTTGCAAAATACTGCTTAAGAGACTCTGAAATCACGTTCAAACTCACCAGCTTTGAAGACGAACTCGTGATGAAGCTGATCCTAGTCCTCACGAGAATAAGCATCATGCCAATGGAAGACGTGACCAGACAAGGAGTTTCACGCTGGATACGCAACTTCCTGCAGCATGCGCATCGCAAAAGGAACATGCTTATTCCGACCCCTGAGGATATTCTGGCAGCCAAGGGCAAGACGGCTACCAAAGCGATAATCAAGGGCAAGAAGTACAAAGGAGCAATCGTCGTTGAACCAGTCCCAGGTGTCCACTTCAATGTTGCCGTAATGGACTTCCCAAGCCTGTATCCGTCGATAATAAAAGTGTGGAATTTGGGTTACCAATCAATTCTGTGTTCTCACCCCGAATGCCGAAACAACTTGATTCCAGACACGCCGCACTGGGTTTGCACTAAGAAACGAGCTCTGGAAAGTCTGTTGGTAGGCTCCTTGCGAGACCTACGCGTCCAATGGTACAAACCGAAATCTAAGGACAAGTCGTTGACCGCTGACTTAAGGAGCTGGTACAACATCACCCAAGGCGCCCTCAAAGTCATTCTGAACGCAAGCTACGGCGTCTTCGGAGCCGAAACCTTCGATTTGTACTGTCCACCAGTGGCCGAGGCAACAGCCGCCATAGGCAGACACTCCATAACCCAGATACTTAACGAAGCAAAACGACTATGCATCCAAGTGCTCTACGGCGACACCGACAGCCTCTTCCTCAAGAATCCATCAAAACAACAGATTGGAGAACTTGCACACTGGACAGAACAAGAACTCAAGATGAGCTTAGACGTTGACAAAGTGTACAGGTACGCAGTGTTCAGCTCACGCAAGAAAAACTATCTCGGAGTCCTAGAAGACGGAACAGTCGACGTCAAAGGATTAACAGGAAAAAAGAAACACATACCGATTTTCATCAAAAAAGCCTTTGATAAGATGAAAGACCGACTCGCGAAAGTGAAAACGCCAGCCGAGTTTGAGCAAACCAAGAAAGACATCGCCGAAATCGTACGCGACTGTTACATGCGATTGAAGAGGCGTGAATGGGAAAACATGGGCGAACTGGCGTTCAACGTAGTTCTGGGAGAAGAAATCCGACACTACACCAAAACGACGCCGCAACACGTCAAAGCCGCAAAGATTCTACAAGAAAACGGAGCAGAACTCAGGGCAGGCGACCGCATAAGCTTCGTCAAAACCACGAAGCCCCCTCACGTAAAACCAGTTGAACTTGCCACAAAGAATGATGTCGACATCGACAAATACATCGCTTATCTACATTCAACCTTTGATCAAGTCCTAGACGCGTTGGGGCTAGACTTTGATGAGATAATAGGCTTGACAAAACTAGAAAGATTCATGTGAAAAAACTAACTCTCGTTCACCGTTTTCAAACCTCGAGACCTCAGAGGACCGATGATGCCTCTGCTGCTCAAAATAGAAAGCACAGTGTAACCTATGCCCGCGATCGCAATCAGACTGCTGACTGTTATGCTGGCAATCATCGCGATCCATGCGGGCAAGACATTCAAGACGTCTGGCGGCGGAAAGAAGAGCCAAAGATAACCGCCGACTATTACTCCGACTGGAAGCGCTCCGACAACGCAGGCGAAAAAGGGTCTTTTCCTAAGTAGAAAGATCAAGCTTGCCGCAATCAAGTTTGCGATCGGCCCGAGAACAACGTCTTGAACGCCGATGAAATAATAGGCGTTTGTCAACATGCAGCCAACTGTCACCCCGGAAACGACGGGCCAACCGAGCAAAGCAGATAACGGAATAAGACAGTCTGCCAACCGCAGCTGAATTGGCCCATAAACAGTGGGGTTGCCAATCAAAACCATCTGTAGAACATTTATCGTCGCGTATAAAGCGGCGAAGACACTCGCCAATACAATATCTCTACTGTCAAATCTCATTTTAGATGCCTCCGAAACCCGGGGTTTCTAAGGCGGATCGGGCGGAGGCCCGCTCACCCGCCAAACTGGTAAAGCGATAGTCTATGGTGTATATTAAATGTTTGCTGAAAACCCACATTCAAAATCAGAAGCTACTTCAAGACGAAATACTGGAAGACTGTCGCTATAATTGTTGTCAAAGCAATTAAAAGCGAGATTACCATGACCACTTGCCGTTCGGTCAATGGACGTCGATACGTGATGACCGTAATCAGACTTCTCCTGTGGTCTGAAAACAGTTTCTTTCCATCAAAAGAAAGACTCCCCTTCTTTCTGTAGAAGAAGAAAGCAAGCAGTATCAGGCAAGAATTGAAGATATATGGCAGAAGAGAGATGGCCAGGTCAAACTTCAAGTCGGAAATGATGGCGAAAGAAGCTAAGGTCATTCCTATGGTAAATGAACCTGTGTTGCCTACAAATATGCGGCCCCGAAAATTTAACACGGCAAGCACTAGCCATGTGATCAATGGAACGTAGAGCAGGTTGGCGTTTGAAACCGACATTGCCATCAGCCCGACGAGAACTATTGCGGGACAAATTGTTTCCAATCCGTTTAGTCCGCCAAGCTGATTCACGGTGTTGGTGAAAATTGTGACCAGCACTGGAACGATTATGAAGTAGTAGTAGACTCCGAAATTAATCTCGAATAGAAATGGAACAGTCAGGGAAGTTCTCAGTCCCAGCGCGTAAGCGAAAGAACTGAGAGGAATCGCGGCGATCAATGGTAGAAAAGCTTTGTAGCGCCATTTCAGATCCATCCAGTCGTCAAGCATTCCGAGAAAACCCCCGAACAAGATGCAGACTGCCAGTATTAACGGTGCTGAAGCCGCCAAGTTGAAGCGCAAAGTCACACCGTTTGAAGCATCGATCACGTTGAAGAAATAAATGAGAAAGAGATACACGACACTGATGAGGACGTAGATGACGCCTAACCCGTTGGGGACTAAAGGCTTGTTTGGCTTATGCTGATCGGGAACTTTCGGAAACAAGGACAGTCTCCCTAACTGTTCGGGTAATCCTGGTTGTATTGTTGCCAGTCAATCTTGTAGAGACACACTAGAGGTACGAGTCCACCGTATTTGCTCTGTGAATCCGCTTGTGACAATGTTTCTCCTGAGAAGAATTCCTCTTTGAAGTACTTGGGTATAGCATAATTCGGATCACTCGAAGGCAACTGCACGCCATTGACTTGGGACCATCTAAACCGACCATAGCTCATCAACTCGTAGACTGTAGTGTTTGTACCCACGTTGTTCCATGTCCAAGCGTTGGTAGTGTTGCTGAAGCTGCCGAACGTTGTTTCGTTTTGCCACGAAGAAGCTTGATCGATGAATCCATCTCTAACTAGTCTATCCTGTGCGTTTCCAGAGATTTTTGCCATCCAAGTCCACTTTCCGTTGTCTCCGCCTGCCCAATCGATCCAGTTGCCGTTTGCGTCGATGGTGACGAAGACGAGTATGTACTGTACGTTGTATTTTTTCAACATATTCAACGAGTAAGTCTCGTTTGCCATTAAGGAGAAACCAATGTTTTCTATCTGCGTCGAATTGATCGTCGCGTTATCAGCAAGAGTTGTAACATTGCCCATGATGCTTAGCCAGTATCCATAGTCCCACCAACTGCAGACTATGATGTTGCGGTTCTGGAAATCATTAAGATACTTCACCATGTCCAACCATTCACTCACAGGCTGGTTGGGTATTATTGAAAGACTGCCCGCCGTGATCGTAACTGGACTGTAAGCTTGTCTGAAGACTTTCGGAACACCTCCACTTTGGGGAGAGATAGCCAAGTTCGTCATCAACACTATGAATATCAAGAAGATTGCCACGCCGCTAAATTCCTTCCCCACGTGCTCAAGTCCGAACTTCCTCTTCACGTTTATCTTTGGCGGTTCTCTAAGCAGGGCCACGAAAGGTTTCGAGATGCCAACTATTCCCATCGATGCTAGCACGGCAAAAGCTGGGGCCAAAAGGATTAGCAGACGCACCATCGAAGCGGCAAAGTACACGGATGTCAAGCCGAAGATCAGTAGAAACACGTTCTTTGTCGTAAGGTTTCTCGCCGCAAAGAATAGACCAACTGCAAAGAATAGAATACCTACGCCAAGATCATAATATATTGAGCCCCAGGCCGAAATTCTGTGCTCGGCGACTGATTCCACGAGAGGATCTGCTGACCGGAAGAATGGGTCCAAGACTGTCACGAATTTTCCTGCGATGCCACCCATAAAGCCCAATGATGCGAGCGCCACAAAACCTCCTATCAATATTGCTAGGAATACCACTACGAACCCAAACTTTTCTCTGGCAGAGGTCAAGTTGCGAACAATCTCCGCCAAACAAAGCAGGACAAAAACTCCCACAACTGGGAGAACTGCCGAACTTGTCAGATAGCTGGATGTGACTTCGGTATTCGTGCTTATGGCAACGAGTAAACCAATTCCAAAGGTCAGACTGTAGGCCAAGAAGAGACGACGAGAATATCTCTTGAGGAGGAGCAACACGAAAACGAACAGCACACTCAAACCAATCAGGTAGTACGCGGCTCCCCATCCGAGAACAAAGTACGCTAAAGCCGCAGCAGCACCGAGCGAGTATTTGACCATGGAAGCAATAGGCCGATCTTCCTCAATCGCCCTAAGAAAGAGAAAACTGAAAGCCAGAAGCGCAACCACACCGACCACTTCAGTATCAAAGAAGCCGAGCGAAGTCCTCTGGATGTACGAAGGATTCAACGCCAAGAAAAGAGCTGAAAGTAGCCCAACTGGTTTGCCCCCTATGTCCTTTCCAAGGAGATATATTATCAAAACAGCAATCGTGCCCATAAAGGCAGGAATAAGTGAACAGAAGCCCATCAGGTCGAAATCAAAGCCTAGAATTCTGGCTGCATCGTACAAAATAGCCGCGGTGAACGGCAACGATGGATAGGACACTCCCATGTTGATACCATCGGGAAACCATCGCTGCGTGTCAACCCACTTAGTAGGCCAGTAAGGCGAAATCAAACCGTTGTCGGTCATGTACTTCGTCAAACTGTACTGATAGTAAGGATCGAACTCTGAAAGGTGAAGTGCACCAGTCGGTATTTCCCACCGCAACGGAAGAACACGTATCGTAAACGCGATGAAAACGATCAGGAGTAAAGCCGAGAAGGTCAGAATTGCATCATGACTAGTCTTGATTCTCAGTTTTCCTAAGCTCTTCACACCGTTGAAAAAACGCTCTCTTGACAGGACATTGCTGAGCTTCACTTCAGATCCATCTCTCCTACACAGTTCTTTCAGGTATTTTATTTTCCTTGCGGTAACCATAGACCCAAGGATTGTTGAGATGAGAGGCGCGGTTCATATATACCTTTCCAAAGAGCCCACGCCTAGAAAAATAGCCTAGACGACCGCAGACTTACGCCGGTACCCATACTGTTCGGGATCATAAAGGGGAAAAGCCGCCAACTTCGCTTTAGCCATTCTATCACGTATTTTCACGTTCAAGACCCCGCCCTCCTGAACCTGAGACAGTTCAACATACCCCATGCCTACACCCATTTTGAGAAGCGGAGAAAATGTTCCGCTTGTCAGCCGACCAACATGTTCTCCCGTCGTGGAATAGATCCCAAAACCTGGCCGAGGTACTCCAGGATCCAGCATCTTTATGCCGACGCGTTTGCGCTTCACACCTTCACTTTTCTGCTTCAGAAGCACCTCTTTTCCGATAAACCCTTCTTTCTGCAATTTTACAACGAACCCCAACCCCGCCTCTAGCGGCATCGTGTTTTCATCTATGTCATTCCCATAGAGGCAAAGCCCTGCTTCCAGCCGCAAAGTGTCCCTAGCTCCAAGACCGCATGGCTCTATTCCAAAAGTCTTGCCAGCTTCCAGAACGGAGTTCCAGAACTTCACCGCATTGTCAGGTCTATTTGTGGAAGCATTCCAGATGAACACTTCAAAGCCGTCTTCACCTGTGTAGCCCGTGCGTGAAAGAAAAACATCCACGCCTGCCAGAGTCGAATGACCGCATTTGAACCTTCCAATCTTGCTCAAATCTTGCGTGGATATCTGTTGAAGAGTTTTTTCAGCATTAGGACCTTGTACCGCACACATCGCTACATCGTCTGAAATGTTTTCGATGTTCACACTGAAACCATGTGCGTTCTTCCTAAACCAATCGGTATCCTTCTGACGGTTACTCGCATTGAAAACCACTAAGAACTTTTCTTGCTCCAATCGGTAAACAACAAAATCGTCGATTATTCCACCGTTCTCCGTGCACATAACCGAATACTGAGCGCCAAGCTCTGACAGCGTTGAAACATCATTGGTCACGACGTAGTTTAGAAATCGCTCAGAGTCTTTGCCCGTAACCAACGTGCGACCCATGTGACTTATGTCAAATATGCCGACGCTATTGCGCACTGCTAGATGTTCAGGCGCAATATCCTTGTAGTATAGGGGCATCTCAAAGCCCGCAAAAACAGTCAACTTCGCAGTCTTAACGTGTACTTCGTAGAGTTGTGTTCCGCGTGGCGCCACGCTCATGTTCTTCGTCCTCACAACCAGCTACTTGTTTGGCTTCACGTCTACATCAATAGGGACCAATGAAAGCTTCTTCCCGCAATTCGGACATTTTCCGTCAACTTCATGAAGGATCTCATCCGGCGGTCGCAACTCAGGGCCTTCATATAGCACGCGGCCGCATCCTTGACAAGCAACACGTTGAGGCATGATAACAGCTGCTCCTTCCTACAACAAGAAGGTAAATGATCCTGACGTATTTATCAATTACTAGGGCAACTCGACACAATGCGTGCGTTCACGCGAAATCTTAAACTCAAGGTAGCTCATAAATAAAACAAAACACAAGGCGATTGATCCAGCGGTTTGCACCAAAACATGAACAAGTACACGCTAATTATCACCGAGAAACCTGATGCTGCACTCAGGATTGCCACAGCTCTGGATGAGAAAGAACGGCCCCAAAAAATGTATGATAGTGGTGTGCCCTACTACATTGCCAACCGAGATAGAAAAATAGTTGTGGTTCCAGCACTTGGACACTTGTACACGATCACCGGTGACCAGAAAGGAAGAGGCTACCCAATCTTCAACTACAAATGGGTACCACGGAATCTCGCGGAGAGAAAAGCCGCCAGAATTCGAACATGGGTTCAAACCATTGCAAACCTGGCAAAAGATGCGGATGTTTTCATCGATGCCTGCGATTACGACGTCGAAGGCTGCATCATCGGATACTTTATACTCAAGTATGCTTGCGATGACAAAGAACAAGTCTCAAAACGCATGAAATTCTCGACATTGACAAAGCAGGAAATTGAAAACTCGTACGAAAGACCATTACCGCATCTAGATTTCGGTTTGGTGGAAGCTGGACGAACAAGACACGAAGTCGATTGGCTCTACGGAATAAACCTGTCTAGAGCCCTGATGACCGCAACAACAAACGCAAGCGGAAAGCACACGATTCTCAGCACCGGAAGAGTCCAAGGTCCAACTCTCAAGTTTCTGGTTGAAAGGGAAGAAGCAATCGGCACATTTGTGCCAATTCCATACTGGAAAGTAAAAGCCTTCGTCAAAATTGGCAAACAGGTTTTTGAAGCAAAGTATGAAAAGGAGGAGATTGGAAACAAGAAAGAAGCAGAAGCTATCGTGAGCGCATGCCGAGACAAGAACGGCCAAGTTGACGAAATCAGTGTTCGAGAGTTCCTGCAACCCCCACCATTTCCTTTTAATCTGGGCACACTGCAGAATGAAGCATATAGTCTGTTCAGATATTCACCGCGCCGTACTCTAGGCATTGCTCAACAACTCTATCTGAACGCGTTGATCTCGTATCCAAGAACTGACAGCCAGAAACTCCCAGCCTCGATAGAGTACAGAACGATATTTCAGAACTTGAGCAGAGCCGGAGAGTACAGAAAGCACGCATCAGAGCTTTTGGCCAGACAAACCCTGAGGCCAAATGAAGGACGGAAAGATGATCCAGCGCACCCGGCCATCTATCCTACTGGAAACTTGCCAGACAGAACCCTCGGAACCTCTGAGAGAAAAATATTGGATCTGGTAGTTCGCAGATTTATGGCGGTTTTCGGAGAGCCAGCTGTAAAGCAGAGCATGAAAGTCACAGCAAAAGTTGATGGACACACTTTCAATATACATGGAAATCAGGTTTTAAGCGATGGATGGATGCGATATTATGAACCATACATAAGGTTTGAAGAGACTATTCTGCCGCCTTTACAGGAAGGACAGACTGTCAGGCTCAAAGAAGTGTCTTCAGAAGATCGGTTTACAGAACCGCCTCCGCGATACAATCCGAGCAGTCTGCTCAGAGAGATGGACGAAAGAGGAATCGGAACCAAAGCAACAAGAGCGGAAATCATACAGACACTGAATGATCGCGGATACGTCGAGGGCGAACGCATGTCGGTCACAAGTTTAGGTTTCGAAGTGTTTCATGTCCTAGAAACTCATTGCCCAGTAGTTGTGTCGACCAGTTTGACGAGAGACCTTGAAGCAAGAATGATGAAGATTCAGGAAAACAAGGAAAGAAGAGAGGAAGTTCTAGCCGAGGTCACTAGAATACTGAAACCAGCATTGGAAGTACTCAAACAAAATGAAAGAACAATCGGTCAACGGTTGACAACGGCTTTGCAAAGAGCAAGCTTTGAAGAAAGGACAATAGGAGCGTGTCCAGTCTGCAATTCAGGACAACTAATAATCAACTACTCAAAGAAAACAGGAAAACGTTTCGTCGGATGTACAAACTATTTCAAAGGAGTCTGTAGGACCTCATTTCCACTTCCACAAAAAGGCATTGTGAAACCAACCGGTAAGAGATGCCCCATGTGCGGCTGGCCCACTGTCGAGGCACGTATTCGAAGGCGGCCCTGGCTCCTGTGCTTCAATACAGGTTGTCCATCAAAGACAAGAAGTGGACAAAAGTGAAATGCGTTCTTTGCGATCGAGAAGCCGTTGCCGGCGACTATTGCACACTGCACTCAAAAGCTTGTGAGAATTTGACCAACAGCTACGGTAAATGGAAAAAAGCATTGAACATTTGCTGGAAAGAGTATTTAAGTGAGATTGTCATGAACCCATTGACAGGCCAGTGGGCCAAGGATGTTGCTCAACACCTGATCAAAACCGGAGAACAACCAGATGTCAAAGTCAGTTAAGAAAGGAATATCATCATTCTCGTTTTCACTGAACAAGCTATATCGCACACTAACGACCACAGGACCATCGAATCTCATCTTACCGGTAATTGCGATTGCTTTTGCCGTTTTTCTGTTTGGAGGCGGACTGTATGACATAATTATGAAACCACTTCCGGCAGTTTACTACGGCGGACGGTTCCTGTTCCTTTATCCACAGCTTTCCGAGCAGTTCATTTCGGACAGTATTGTTGCCATGACTGTTTATGGTCTGGGCATCATAGGATTATTGGTGATGTATCAGAGTACAAAGTATGTTTACAAGCCAAGACAGGCGTACATGATGATGATCGTGGGAATCGTACTGCTACTTCTCGCATACATATTTCTAGAAGCTTCAATACAGATAAAACTAAGCGGCTAGCTTATCTCACCAAGGATTGCTTTTCAGCCGAAGTTTGTAGGCCACATAGTTGGTCAAGAGATGAATTGGCGGAGTCAACAACAGGACGGTTACTATTAACTGCCAGTCTAGCGCTAGAGGAAAAGGGAGCGAAAATAGAATTGCGCCAACTATGAAGTCTATCTGATCAACAACCGGCAACAAACCTCCAGGTGGAATGTTGAGCCTCCGTTTGAAGAAGGCGCCAGTCAAATCTCCGATCAGTGCCCCTAATGAAACCATGAAACCGAACATTATCGGGTAGTTGAAAACTGCAGTTTCTGCAAGACCTGCTATTGTTCCAATCGCCAGTCCTGCGAAGAGACCGCGATATGTTTTGTTTTCCCCGAAGATCGGTCTTCCATCGGGGAATTTTCTGCCAAGATCAATAGATAATCCGCCCCCGGCGAGCACGGGCATTGCGTTCGCACAATAAGCTGGGAATATGAATTTCAATGCTTCAATGATCAGTCCTGCCAGGTCCATGATGTAAACCTCACTAACGATGCTGATAGTCATGTATCCCCGTTTTTTCGATCCTCAAGTCATACGTTGTGGGCGCGGGTTTTATGGGGCTCTTTTCTAATACTGCCCTTATTGCCTGCGGGTTATCAGTAAGCTGCAATGCCAAGACCGTGTCGGCCCAGAACTTCAAGACTCTCGTGCCAACTGGTTCCATGCTCACCGGGGCTTCATTGAAAACAGAGTGGACTTCACTGTTTAGCAAGACAGCAATTCTCTGAGTTTTTGCGGTCTGTGCCAAGACGGCCAACTGTCTGTTGAGTTCTCGGTTAAGCTCAAAGGTTTTCGATGGCGTTTCGGCAATTCGCAGACGGTAAAGTGAAGTTATCGTGTCGAAGACCACTAGTTTGAAGCTTTTGTTCACGTAATCAGTCAGCTGATCCACTATGGCCGTTTGTTCGCGAAAGTCGTTCGGCCTAACGAGGATTATGAGTTCCGAGATTTCGTTGATATCGTCAGGTGCGATCTGGGAAAGCCTACGACTTGAGAAAACCCCTTCAGTATCGACAAACATTGTCTTATAGCCGTGTTTTGCGCAATTCGCGGCACATTGCAGGGAGAGTGTAGTCTTGCCTGTTTCTGCCTCCCCATAGACCAGAGTTAGACTGGCAACTGGAAAACCGCCCATCAGAAACTCGTCGATCGCTCTGCAGTCTGTTGGGACTCTCTCCAAGTCAATGCACGTCAACAGATATAAATTGCCAAGCTATAATGTGTTTTGCGTTCACAAATCCCAAATCATTAGGACTGTCGTATGAAAGCAAGAATAGCTGTAGCAACCGTTTCAGGAAGAGCCTATTATCTCATTGTCAACGAGCTTAAGAGAAAGAATCTCCCTTTTCTAAGCATAACCCCACATGAACCTGTCCCAATAGAAATCAAGGTTGTGATAACAACCGAGGAGGAAAAGAGACTGATAAATCATGAAAGAGTCCTAGCATACAAACCTGGCATCGAACCTTCAGCATTGGTGACCGAAGCCATGCAGATAGTTCAGGGAAAAGAGGCCTTCGAAAAAGTCATCATAGGTATAGACCCAGGAGAAGTCTTCGGATTGGCTGTGTTGGCAGGCGGACGAGTTGTTGAGACAGACAACTGTTACAGTGTAAAAGACACACTCAACAAGATTGAAAAGATAATTCATAATCTGGAGAACACGCCTGTAGCTTCGATCTCAGTGAGAATTGGCAACGGAGTACCCGACTACGAAGAAGAACTCTTGCGTGCCTTGGACAAGTCACTGCCATCGAAAGTCATACTGGAAAGTGTAAGGGAGGCAGGCACAGATTCTTGCCTAAACGAAGCGAAACATAGAAGAGGCTTGAGAGATATTGTATCGGCAATACAAATAGCAGGGAGAAACGGACAAGCGTTCCACAGGAGAAGAAACGATGAATCGCACGGTTGAAAAGGGCAAAACTCTGTTAGTCGACGGACCAGCCTCAGTTACTTTGTGCTCGGGAAAAGTGGAAGTCTTTGGATCCACGCCGGCAGTAGCAAGCAGAATCGTCATTCGTGAAGGAAAAAGATTGCCATTCGTAGTTCACGAGAATTCAGTGCTCGACATCTCCGTTGGAGACAACGCAGCTGTTGAAGAAGTTGACGGGGATACTATTCCCTCTTCGTGGAGAGAATCAGCGGAGCAGCTATTCGAACTGGAAAACAAACGCACAACCGTGATGGTATTGGGAACAGTGGATTCTGGGAAATCGAGTTTTTGCACATATCTGATCAACAAAGCTCTTTCCGAAAAACGCAAGGTAGCTGTCCTAGACGGCGATTTGGGACAGTCAGACATCGGACCACCTTCCGCGATTGCTTATACCGTCGTATCTAAACCAATCACAGATCTGTTCAATTTGCAGGCAAGGAATGCTTATTTCATAGGCGAAACGTCGGCTGGAAACGTCACAGACGAGATGATTCGAGGGTTATCATTGCTTAAGAGCGAGATTACCGCTAGAGAACTTGAGTTTCTGGTCATAAACACCGATGGATGGACCGAAGGTGAATGTGCCGCAGACTACAAACTCAAGATTATCGAAGAATTGAATCCAGACTTGGTCTTCTTCGTACAGCAAAAAGACGAGCTTGCACCCATTCTCAATTGCGTTAGCGAATTGAGAAAAATCACAGTTGAGTCACCTTCTGCGATAAGACAGAGAGACAGAGAAAAACGAAAAAGCCTCAGAGAACTAGGATATAAGAAATACCTGAGGAATCCCAAAGTTCAATCACTCTCTTTGAGTTGGGTGAAGGTCGAAAGAGACGAATCTTTTGGACTGAGCAAAAGTCGCACCCTTACGAGGCAAGCCAGAAAGGTTACTGAACTGCTTGGAATGAAGCCACTGCACGTTGCCGAATTGACTGACAGGATCAACATAATTATTGGCAGAAAACGTTGGATCAATCCTGACAACTTGAAAAAGGTTCAGGAGCATTCGAAGAAGAGAATTGTCTTGACAAGAAAGGGTGAAGAAGAGGGGCTTCTCGTGGGACTGCACAACGGCAGCAGAAGATTCCTAGGCATTGGCGTAGTGCAAGAGATAGATTATGTGAGGAAGACCATGAAGGTCTTGACTCCAGTGTCAGAAGAGGTATCCATTGTGGTTCTGGGTAAGGTCAGACTCGACAAAAACATGAAGGAGATACCTCCAGAGGAGAACAACGTAGATTTTGCCTCTTTCAAGAAGCTTTTTTGAACAGATTTCTTGAAGGACAGAGCTCGTTCAATGGGCATGTATCACAAAGTGGAGACCTGGCTGTGCAGTATTTCCTGCCGTGAGAGATAAGCAACATGTGAACTGATAAGTAATCCTGCGGGTCGTAGAACGATTGAAGAGTTCTGCGGACACCTTCATAATCAGCATTTGCAGGTGCCAGACCCAACCGTTTTGAGACTCTGTTGACGTGAGTGTCGATTGGCACTGTTGGCTTCTCACCTGCAAACAAAAGGACGACATCTGCTGTTTTGGGTCCCACACCAGGAAGTTGCATCAGCTCTTGTCTTGCTTCCTCAAGAGGCTTTGACAAAACTTGCTTCAAATCACTATGATACTTTTCGAGAACAATTTTCGAGACTTGTCTTATAGTCTTAGCTTTGTTTCGGTACAGTCCTGCGACCTTCAAGCTGGCTTCGATCTGCTTGATCTGAGCGCCGGCCAGTGTTTCGGGATCTATTCGAAAATCGTTCGAGAGTCTTTCGAAGGCCTTCTCAGTGTTTCTATCATTGGTGTTCTGCGAGATTATTGTTATGATCAGAGTCCTGAATGGATCAACCGTCGATCTAGTCCATCCAGGCAGTCTATGGCTGTGTCGAAGTATTCTCAGAATTTCTTCAGCACGTTTGTTAATCACTATTCAACCCTGCATTTTGAAAGTGATAAATAGTGAATACATGAACCTATAAATAACCAATGAGGAGAACACTGTGGAACGGGCAAAGGTTGTCAAGGATGAAATATTCGAGCAAAACACGCGTTTCCTCGCAGTCTACGTTGAAGCGAAGAATTCGTGCTTGATTTTGCTGAGTGAAAAAGAAGACAAGCTAGGCACGCTGGTGATTGCCGTTCCCAAACCGAAGGATTTGCTCGGTCCTCCATCTTCATCAGTGCTCTTGGGCGACAAAAACGCAGTTACAGCCCGCATGTTTGCTGAGAACCTTGCGATGAGAAAAGAGAAAATCGTGCTGGTTTCGATCTATCTTGAAACGATGGATGAGAGGCAGGCGCAATCTGCACTAAAACGCTTGCTCGAAAAGGTCACCATTGATCAACCTCAAAAGGAGGGGTTAACCACATGAGTCTGAGAGAATTCCTCGCACAAATGGAAAAACAGAAACAGGTACTCCATGTAAAAGAGAACGTGTCGACGCGTTTTGACATTTCTCACATAACAAGTCGTTTTGATAATGACGGGCCGATTCTTTTGTTCGAAAACGTGGAGAATTTCGAGACAAAAGTTGTTGCCAACGTCTCAGGAACGAGAAACAGGATTTGCAGAGCACTCAACGTAGATTCTGAAGGACTTTACGGGAAAGTGACCGAAGCTTGGCGCTCGCCCAGCAAAGCCAAGACGGTGACTAACGGTAGAGTAAAGGAATGTAGGGAGAAGACGGTAGATTTGGCGAAGATACCTGTCTTGATGCACTTTGAGAAGGACGCAGGGCCGTACATTACTTCTGCCGTCGTACATGCCAGAAGCGCTGATGGAAAGATCGAGAACCTTTCTATTCATCGCCTTCAAGTTCTAGACAAGAAACGCTTAGCCATTCGTCTTGTTCCACGTCATCTGTTCAAGCTGTGGCGAACGGCAAAAGAAAACGGAAAAGATCTGGATATTGCCATTTCCATAGGCGTCCATCCGGCCATATTGCTCGCCGCCTCTTCTCCTGTGCCTTTCGGTTTGAACGAGTATGATGTTGCGAACGCTTTGATGAACAATCGTCTGAAACTGACCGAGTGCGAACATGTTGACGCCAAAGCTCCGGCGGACGCAGAATTGGTTTTGGAAGGGAGGATTTCGATAACAGAGGAAGTTGCGGAAGGACCCTTCGTGGACATAACTGGAACGTATGACGTTCAGCGTAAACAGCCTGTGGTCAAGATATTAGGAGTAACGCACAGAGAAGACTACTTCTACCACGCTCTTCTTTCGTCAGGAGCAGAGCACATGCTTCTAATGGGACTTCCACATGAGGTTCTGATCTGGCAAGCAGTTTCGAAAGTAGTACCCAAGGTTCATGCCATCAACCTTTCAAGAGGCGGTAGCGGCTGGCTTCATGCAATCATCTCCGTTGAAAAACAATTGGAGGGTGACGGAAAGAACGTTCTGCTAGGGGCGTTTGCAGCCCACCCGAGCCTGAAACATGCCGTCGTTGTTGACTCTGACATTGACGTTTTCGACGTTTCGGACGTAGAGTGGGCTATCGCAACGCGCTTTCAAGGGCGCAAAGACCTCATAGTAATAGATAACGTGCGTGGTTCAACGTTGGATCCGTCAGCAGATCAGGAAAGAGTCTTGACTTCAAAAGTGGGGATAGACGCCACTCGGCCCTTCGAGAAGCCTAGGGAAAAGTTCGAAAGGGCAAGAATTCCGGTAGATAACGATCTTGAAAAGTTGGCTCGAAAGTTGGGCGGAAAATGATTTGAACGGACTTGGACTAAACTAAATAGGTAGTAAATTAGAAAAGAGAATTGGTGAGGTTTTGTGACACGGGAAAATCCGAAAGGAAGCGAAACTTCTTTGAGAGTTGCTGACGTGATGGTCAAAGAAGTCATTACCATAGATGCAAGGCTGACTGTCAAAGAGGCAGCTGACATAATGAACAAGTTTGAGATCGGTTGCGTCATCGCAGTTAGAAAAGGTAAAGCCATGGGGATACTGACCGAGCGTGATTTACTGAAGCGAGTGATTGCCGAAGGGAGAGATGCTTCCAAGATCAAAGTCAAAGATGTCATGACGAGTCCTTTGGTTGTCACTGAATCAGATATGGATCTAGGAGAAGCGGTGAGGTTGATGTTCAAGATGAAGATCAAGAAACTTCCCGTTGTTGATGGAAAGAAGCTTGTTGGCTTGGTAAGCCTGACTGACATTGCTCGTTTCCAGCCTCAAATGATTACAATATTGAAGCAGCTCGCGGCGAAACAGGCCACGCCGAAGAGCATGCAGAAAGTCATAGATCGTTACGTCGTGTAGATCTCACTTAGTTTCACGGTTCACTTCGAAAGAAGTTTAAATTCCTAGTTTCTTACTTTATCATGGCAATGAAGACGCTTGTCTTGAAAGTCGATCCGCAACGGCCCGACAAGAAAAAGATAGACATCGCAGCAAATCTCATCAGAAAGGGTGGGATAGTTGCGTTCCCAACCGAAACCGTGTACGGGCTTGGAGCAGACGCTCTCAATGCCAAAGCAGTTGCGGCAGTTTTCAAAGCAAAGAAGCGTCCGTTTGACAATCCCCCCATTGTTCACGTGTCTGACTTAAAGGATGTCTATAGACTGGCTACCGATGTTCCACCGAGAGCTAGGAGGTTAATGACGGAGTTTTGGCCCGGGCCATTGACTCTGATTTTCAGACACTCCAAAATTGTGCCTGACGTAACGGTCGCCGGCTTGGACACGATCGCAATTAGAATGCCCAAACACAACGTTGCACTCGCATTAATAGAAGAGAGCGACTGCCCCATTTCCGCTCCGAGCGCAAACCTTTCGGGAAAGCCCAGCCCAACCACGGTGGAACATGTGTTGGAAGATCTCGATGGGAGAATTGACGCTATTCTTGATGCCGGTCCAACGAGCATCGGGGTAGAATCGACAGTTCTGGATTTGACTGTCGATCCGCCGCAGGTCTTGCGTCCAGGCGGGACACCCTTCGAAGCTTTGAAAGCAACCATTGAGAAAGTAGAGTTGAATCCGGTAGTCACAGCCGAAAGAGTATTGCCTTTTGGGAAAACGCGTTCGCCAGGCATTAAACACAAGCATTATGCCCCTGATGCAGATGTTGTGGTTGTCGAGGGCGAGTTGACAGCTGTGATCAAAAAAGTCAACGAATTGACCGATTTTTACAGACGTAGAGGCAGCCGAGTAGGAGTTCTCTGTACAAACGAGAATGCAGAATATTACAGTGCAGATGTTGTAGAATCTCTTGGAAGCAGAGATGATTTGGCGGCGATTGCCCACAACTTGTTCAGGCTTCTAAGGGAGTTTAATGCAGAAAGAGTGGACGTAATTGTTGCTGAAGGATTGCCCCTAGAAGGACTAGGATTGGCGATCGTAAACAGACTTCGCAAAGCTGCAGGATACAAGATAGTTAAGGCTTAGTCTTCTTTTCTTTTTTGCTGGTTTCTCTTCGTTTGATGTGCATTTCCAAGTAGTCTTTTCCGTAAGGGAAACACCATTCAAAGTACTTGCCACAAGGAAAATCTGAACAATCGCGCATACAATAGGCAACACCGCGTTTCACAGCGCAGTCTAACACCAAACAAAGCGTTCCTTTACCATCCCACTTAGAGTTTACCTTCTCCTTTGCTATAGTTTCAGTTCCGGAGCTGCAAACGCAACTCAAGGTTTTGTGCAAACCGCAAACATCACAGCAAATTCCGCATGCAGCTATATGTCCCATAGCAATCGACTACTTCAACATAGGCATTTTCAGGCCTTTTTCCTTGGCTATTTTCTG
>CAZHZB010000003.1:20485-27599 GCA_964537045.1 uncultured Candidatus Bathyarchaeia archaeon
CAATCGACTACTTCAACATAGGCATTTTCAGGCCTTTTTCCTTGGCTATTTTCTGCGCCTTTTCGTAGCCTGCATCTGCGTGCCGCACGATTCCCAATCCAGGATCTGTGGTCAGAACGGTCACTATTCTTTTTTCCATTTTCTTGGTTCCGTCTGCTACGAGACACATGCCAGCGTGAATGCTGTAACCGATGCCGACGCCTCCACCATGGTGCACGCTGACCCACGTGGCTCCGCCGACAGCGTTTATCAAAGCGTTCAGTATAGGCCAGTCCGCAATCGCGTCGCTTCCGTCCTTCATACCTTCAGTTTCACGGTTGGGTGAAGCCACGCTTCCGCAGTCCAAGTGATCTCGCCCTATCCAAACCGGACCCGAAAGTCGTCCATCTCCAACCATCTTGTTGATGGTTTTTCCAAACTTCGCTCGTTCTCCGAAGCCAAGCCAGCACACTCTTGCGGGTAGACCTTGGAACTTGACTTCGTGCTTGGCCTTGTTTATCCAACGACACAGTTCCTTGTTGTAGGCAAAATCCTTCAGAATGACGTTGTCGAGTGCGTAGATATCGTCCTCACTGCCCACGAGCGACGCCCAACGGAACGGCCCTTTGCCCTCAAAGAACATTGGACGAATGTATCTCTGCACAAAGCCGGGGTAGGCAAAAGCCTCCTTGAACCCAGCTTTGAGCGCTTGTTCGCGGAGGTTGTTGCCATAGTCAAAGGTTACAGCTCCCTTCCGCATCATCTTTACCATGGTTTCAACGTGTGTTCGCATGCTCTTGTAGGAAAGATCAACGTACTTTTTCGGATCGTTCTTCCTCAGTTCATCAGCTTCTTTCTTGCTCATGCCTACAGGGTAATAGCCGTTCAAAGGATCATGCGCGCTCGTTTGATCAGTCAACACGTCGGGTATGACGCCGCACTTTAATAGTTCGGGAAGTACTTCCGCAGCGTTACCAAGAAGACCTATGCTTCTAGGAACAGCCTTTTCCTTTGCCTCCTCGATTAGCTTCAGAGCTTCTCTGACACTATCTGTCCAAGTTTCTAAATACTTGTGCTTCAATCGGCGGCTGATAGCCCACTCGTCAATCTCTACAACAAGGGCGATACCTTCGTTCATTGTGACTGCCAATGGCTGAGCCCCACCCATTTCGCCCAAGCCCGCTGTCAGCACAAGTTTTCCCTTCAGGCTTCCGTCGAAGTGTTCTCTCGCAACTTGAGCTAACGTTTCGTAAGTGCCTTGCAGGATTCCTTGTGTTCCGATGTAAGCCCAAGAGCCGGCAGTCATTTGTCCATACATGATCAGGCCTTTTTGTTCAAGCTCATAGAAGTAGTCCCAGTTCGCCCATTTAGGGACTAGCATCGCATTGACGATAAGAGCCCTTGGGGCATACTCGTGTGTCTTGAAGACCGCCACTGGTTTGCCGCTTTGTATGAGCATGGTTTCGTCGGCCTCAAGGTTGGTCAGAGTCTCAACTATGCCATCGAAACAATCCCAGTTGCGCGCAGCTCGGCCGGTTCCACCATAAACAATCAGCTTTTCAGGATCTTTGGCAACGTTCGGGTCAAGAACGTTGGTCAACATGCGCAAAACTCCTTCAATTTGCCAGTTCTTGCAGTGCATTTCATTCCCAGTAAGGGCGTGTATGGGCTTTGTGAGCTTTGTCAATGATCTCACCATTAAGCAAAAGCACACAAAGTCAGATTAATCCTTTGCGAGTTACTGCTGAGAAAGCGATTACATTTCCTGTTCTGCCATGAGCCGGAATTCGTTTCGAGAGGCTTCTTTGTCAATGACCAGTCGACCGCCTTTGATTACCTTGTCAACGAGATTGACGCCGAAACGATAGCCGAGACACTTGTGGTTTGGTACGTTCAGAACGAGTGCGTCAGCCTTTTTGCCTGCTTCCAAGCTTCCGATTTCATTTGCGCGGCTTACAGCGTGCGCGGCGTTGATCGTTGAAGCAGTTATAGCTTCGGCAGGGGTCAGTTTCATGAAATGACAGGCGAAAGCGATGACTAGCTGCTGGTTTTCATTCCAACAACTAGAACTGAAACCTGTGCCTAAGGCCAATGGGACGCCTTGATTGATGATTGACCGCGCGTCCGCAAAATGCCCATTCATCAAGCTGAATGCTGCGGCTGGTAGCAATGTGGCGATCACGCCCTTCTTGGCCATTGCCTTGATGCCTTCGTTTGAAGCAAAAACCAGATGGTCAGCGGTCACGCCGTCTAGACTCGCAGCAAGCTCTGCTCCTCCCTGAAGACTCATCTCGTCCGCGTGGATCTTCGGTTTCAAGCCAAAGCTCTTGCCTGCAGCGAGTACTCTTCTAGACTGATCCAGACTGAAGAGACCCTTTTCACACAACACATCGCAGAACTCGGCAAGTCCTTTCTCCGCAACTTTAGGAATCATCTCATTGACGACCAAACTGACATAGTCCTCAGGGTTGCTTGCGAATTCAGGAGGTATGGCGTGTGCTCCCATGAAAGTCGGAACTAGGTCAACAGAATGCATTTGATTGAGTCGGTCGATTGTTTCCAGGATTTTCAATTCATCTCTCGTCGTCAAACCATAGCCGCTTTTGGCCTCAACGGTCGTGGTTCCGTGTTCCAGCATCGCATTGAGCGTTTCAGTTCCGTTTTCGACAAGTTTTTCTTTACTTGCCCGCCTCGTTTCTTTGACTGTTTTCAGCATTCCGCCGCCCGCATGGAGCATTTCCATGTACGAGGCTCCTTCAACGCGCAATTGAAAATCGTCCTCTCGCGATCCTGCAAAAACCAAATGCGTGTGTGGATCAATGAAGCCTGGCAGCACGGTCTTGCCACTTACACTCATTGTGGTTTCCGCTTTGTAGATCTTGGTTATTTCAGGCGTTTTCCCAACAGCCGCTATTTTTCCCTCCTTGATTGCTAGCGCGCCATTCCGGATTATTCCAAGGTCCAGCATCTGCTTTCCAACGCGGGGTTTCTGATTGTCTCCAGCAAGTGTGATCAGCTCATTAGCATTTGCGATAAGCAAGTCTACTTTTTCCCGAGCTCTTGATTTCACAGTCTTGTTCAAGAAAATCGCCTTCCTTGATAATTGTATGCGATTGGGCATGGGAAAGCGAGCCTCCAAAGGATGCCCAAAAACAATTCTCTGCCCTCATGAGTTGGGGCTAAAATGTCCACAGTGCACACAAATAGCTGCAAACCCATCTCACCAGTTTAAAGTAACCAGACACACAAGGTAATAAGATTTCATTGCCCCTGGGCTGCTTTGGTAAGCTTGTTCGGATTCTGTCAGTGTTTTGCTGTATCAGGAAATAGCACTTTCTAGTTTTAAACTTAAATGCCACTTGCTTTCTCTATCATTTGAACCGCTAGTATCTTTGAAACTGGATGTGTGACAGTCATGGATGAAATCCTTGAGATACTGAAGAAAACAGCATCGAGAACACAGAAGTTGTTTGATGAAAGCAAGGATCCCGCCTTGAAGAGAATAGAAAGTCATGATAAGACGCTCAGGTTGGAACATGCTTCTGAATCCCAAAAGGTCCAAGCCTTGATTATGAAGAAACTGGAGTATGACCGATTGGAGCAGTTGTCTTCACAGTTGAGCCTTTTGTACATTCTTCAGATGTTTGCTTTCAAAGTCAAGATTATGCAGATATCGATTGCGAAACTTCAGGAGGAGCTTCAGAAGTCAGAATTACACGAGAAAACCAAGGAGATTGAGGATGCTAAGAACGATGTGGAAAAGCTGAAAATTCTGTTGGAAGCTCAGTATGAGCTGATAAGACAGATTGGAGAAGGACGGAAGGAGGATCTATTCTACATCTCTTAGGTAAGCGAACGCAATATGGCAAGTTGATTGAGTCCCAAACCCACGTTTCCTTTGTCCCAAACTCATAAATTCTTCGCGAGTTCTGTGACATCTAGAAGGAGGTACATATGGCTTCGGAACTGAGGTTTGAAGCTCCGACATGGAACCAGATATACGACATGTTGTTGGGCTTGGCTGATAGGATCAGAACAGATCGTTTCGAGGCCGACATTATCGTAGGCATTTCAAGGGGAGGCTGGCCCCCAGCAAGAATCCTTTCTGATCTGCTTAGCAATCCTAACCTTGCAAACGTAAGAGCGGAGTTTTACCTTGGTTTTGCGGAAACCAAGGATGAACCATCCCTCACTCAGCCTCTCTCGATGGATGTCTTTGATAAGAGAATATTGATTGTAGATGAAGTTGCAGACACAGGAAAAAGTCTGCGTTTAGTAAGGGAGCACATAATCCAACAAGGCGCCAAGGAGCTTAAGATAGCTACAGTCTACTACAAGCCATGGAGCGCCGTCAAACCCGACTACTACGCGAAGGAAACAAGTGATTGGATAGTCTTTCCGTGGGAAATAAAGGAGACAATAAACAGAATTCTGAGAAGATCCCGAGAGAGAGAAATATCCTTTGAGACTGAAACCAAGAAGCTGGTTGAAGCAGGTATTCCGGCGCAGTTGGTCAGGCGTTTCGTGAGAGAAATCGCTGAGGAAGACAATTGCTGAAATTCATCGAGGAATTTGGCAGACACGTTGAAATCACAGGTTTCAAGGATGTGGTATTGAGCAACTTCGAGAGTTTTCTGCTTGAAATCGGGGAACAGAGGCCCCTCGACGTGGACGTTCAGTTCTTCGACTCGGACCGCGTCGCCACTTGGGAGCATTTGTACTTTGCAGTTGTGAACGCGCTGACGGTGTTCAGGAATCGGGAAAACATTTCCAAGAGTCTCTCCATGGAAACTCTACTCTATGCCGCTGCTGAAAAACAGATAGTCAAAGCTACTGAACTTGTTGGGATTAAATCAACCTCGCGACGAATTGCCGCTGTGGTCATAGGAAAACAGCCGGAAAGAATAAGATCAACATTACTGGTGATTTCTGAGTGTCTTGACAGACAACCAGAGGAAAGCGTGCTCGAACTGTCTGAAGACAAAATGCTGCTTATTCAGAAGATCTTCAACATCAAAAGTATGGAGCTTGAAACTGTCAAAGAAAACAATGACGCGAAAAAGGCCTTGGTTGATTTGGTTATCGAGAGGATGGCTTTGTCTACTACTAGGCGCTAGAGGACTTTCTCTTTTAAGACGGACAAGATTTCATCAGGTTTTATGACGGAGATTCCCGTCAATCCGCCTATCACTTCTATTAGCAGGATTTTGTCGGGGTTCGACAGGTTCACTTTTCTCTTCAGGTTTGTTGCGACAGCCTCTATGATATCCTTGGAAGCGATCGTTGTGAACCTTTTTTCAACGGTGACTCTGAAAGACTCGTTGTCCGTGATTTTTGGACTCAGTTCCTGCACTGCGCTTTGAATCTGTTCCAGATCGGTGCGTACAACTTTTTCCACGGGAATGACGCGAAGCAAATAGCGAAACTCGTATGGACGTCCCTGAAGGATTTCGCGCAGCTTTCTTATTGTCTCAGTTGCCTCAAGCACCGTCTTGGCTGCGACAACACCAGAAATTCCTGTTCTCTCCACGATTGCGGTTGAATCACCCGCCTGTTCGAGAAGGTATCGTAGTTCTGAACGAGCTTGACCTTCAGTTCTTCGGTATGTTGTTGCGATAAGGTTGAAGTCTTTTAGCATGTAGTGCACCACTGCCAGAGTTGTCACGGCGAAATTTAACCGTTTCAACAGAAGCCTAGAAGAATCCGGTTTCAAACGGTCAGTGTGGATTTGGCTCTTTCATTGCTAGAAGCTCCTAGCCGTCGCCTCACATCATCCCATTAGTAATGTCCTGCTTCGTGGATTTATCCATTTTGACGATTGTGAGGCATTAGACTTAAATTTCGATAGACTAGTCCAACATTCAGGTTTAAAGTGGTGGAAAGTTGCTTGAAAAACAGAAACCAGTAATGGTTGTCCAAGGTGGCGCCGGTACATGGCAGCCTGAACGGAGTCAGCCTGGCATTCTGGGCGTCAAAAAAGCTGCCACGATCGGTTTTGAAGTTCTGAAAAAAGATGGGAAGGCCCTTGACGCCGTGATGGAAGCAGTTTCCTCAATGGAGGACGATGGAGCTTTCAACGCGGGGTACGGATCAAGTCTGAATATTGACAAGCAAATCGAGATGGAAGCTTCCATAATGGATGGGAAAACGCTGCAAGCTGGTGCGGCGGGGCTCTTGCGCGACGTCAAGAACCCTGTCCGGCTAGCAAGAATTGTAATGGAGGACTCGGATCATGTTTTCGTGGTTGGAGAGGGGGCTGAGAAGCTTGCCAAGTTGCACAAGCTTCCGAGAAGAGATCCTATGACCGATCTTAGATTGCACTATTATGAGGCGCAGAAGAAAGCTTTGCTTGAAGGAAGATATGAACTTCCGAAACTGGCCGAACTGGTGAAACAGCATCCTGAGCTTTTCAGCCTTGAAACCGTTGGGGCGGTAGCTTTGGACAAGAACGGAAACGTGGCTGCAGCAACTTCTACTGGCGGTTTTCCTCTGAAGCTCCCAGGCAGAATCGGAGACTCGCCTTTGATCGGGTGCGGAACATATGCGGACAATCTGGTTGGAGCTTGTTCAGCCACAGGTGTTGGTGAAATCGCGATTCGATTAGTCTTGGCGAAGACCGTTTGCACTTACATGGAGAACGGAAAATCGGCAGACAAAGCTGTTGAACTTGCTATAAAGCTTGTGAATCAAAGGATCCCAACTGGATACAACGCGATGGGTCTGGTTGCCCTCGACACTCAGGGCAGAATTGGCGCGGCTCACAACTCGGCGAACCTGTGTTGGGCGTACTTGACACCTAATATGAAGGAGCCTATTGCTTCCTTGACCGGAAGAATTGTGAAATAATGTCACATACACGACTATCTGCTTAGAACTGATGGTTCTGTTCTCGACAATTGACGAATGATAATGTTTAAAGATTTCCTGAGCACTTTCAGTTTACTTATTCGGAATGTTGTGGAGGTGAAAATGGGTGTTGTTTGAAGAAGACTGGGAAGAGGAAGAGGAATGGGAAGAGGAAGAGGAAGACTGGGAAGAAGAGGAGTGGTAGCTTCCAACAATTGCCGCACACTTTTGTGTTTTTTCTATAACAACACAGAAAAACAATTCTTATCGTGTTTTCCAAGGTTTATCT
>CAZHZB010000004.1:0-13174 GCA_964537045.1 uncultured Candidatus Bathyarchaeia archaeon
GCTCTCTTGAGAAGCTCCGCAATTCTCAGCATTTCAGGTTCTTTCATTCCGCGACGTGTAGCCTCGCAGGTTCCAATTCTGATGACACAATCAACGATTATGTTTGCACTCTGAAGTTTCTTGGCTATCGCCGTTGCTTTTTCAAGATTTCCATAATCTAGGATCACTTGATGGGATCGGGTAAAACCAAGATGGCTAGCGATGACTGGGAACCCATAATCGCGCAGACTCTTGGCTAGCGCTCTCGAGTTGCGGACAATCTGTGCTGCGTATGATTTGCCGAACTTCTTCATCTCCGCTAAAGATAAAGTAAGTGCTGCGATTCTATTCCAGTGAGCGTTATCGACAAAGGCAGGGTAGATCTTCTCCTTCAAGAATTCGCCTAGGTCTTTGTTCGCAAGGATAACTCCTCCCTGAGGACCGAAGAAACTCTTGTGAGTCGAACCGAATAGCAATTGAGCCCCTTCCCTCAGTGGGTCTTGAAACTCACCGCCCGCGATCAGTCCCAAAACGTGTGAACCGTCAAAGCCGACAACTGCACCGTTTTCTCTGGCGATCGCAGCGATTTCCCTGACTGGATGAGGAAAAACGATCAGGCTTGCACCGAAGATCACGATCTTTGGCTTCGTTTTTTCTACAAGCTTTTTTCCTTCTTCGACTTCGATGTTCATGTCTTTCTTCGAGAACGGAAAAGCCACGGCCTTAAGCTTGAGAAAGCCAGCCAAACCGTTTTCCCACATGCCTGGATATCCGCCGTTATCTGGTGACACGCATACAAGTTTGTCATTCTGCTTCGTCAGATTGGCAAGAACAATCAGATCTGCGATATGCCCTGAGAGAGGTCGCAAGTCAGCTGTCTCTGCCTTGAACAATTCTCTTGCCAGTTTTTCTCCGTATTGTTCGATCTCATCTGTAAAACGCGTGCCCATGTAGAAACGGTCTCTTGCCGTATAACGGTGCGCCAAATCGGATGAAAGCAAAGCTCGTGCAGAGGGACTCATGACGTTTTCTGAAGGTATCAAGTTCAAGCACTCTTTGACTCGCCATTTTTCGTGTTCCTTCACCAGGTTCAGGATTTCATCGATCATTCTTGGTCACCCATGTGTGCCGGTCAATACTATCGACCGGTGCAGTTAATTCGCTTTTCGGATGACAGCCAAAGTCCAGTCAGAGTCTGCTTTTCCACCCTAGTGGGTTGAAAGAACAAACCAAACGAGCAATGGCGCAAGGCCCAAAGCAATAGGAAAGGGCAAACCCGGAAAAATCCCCTTATTCTCCAGCATCTTGAATGCTAGAAAAGACCCAACGAGCACTCCGAACGCTGAAAAGAGGCAGACCGATGGACCTGCAATGGCCAGAACCAAGCTGACTAACATCGAATAAAACGTCAGATCGCCCAATCCAATCTGAACTTCCTTGAAAGGCAGACTCAGACCTCGGAGATTATCGAGTCCGGTTCGAGCGATTTTTCCGACTGGTCCTCGATAGACGGCGAAAACATCATAAGCGGCAAGTAGGGCGAGAATCAGAATTGCGCTGAGCGGGGGGATTGACATTCTTAGGAATGAACCTAGCGCTCCGCCAAGGAGCAAGACGGCTGCTCTGTAGCTTAGACCTTTTCTTCGAAAGATTGTGAAATCAAACACAACTGTCAGCAGTATCGCGAAAAACAACACCACGAACGGTACGTATGGAGTATCAAGAACAGACAACAAAGGCCAAAGGTATACCACGGAAAGCAAGAAAGCCGCTGCAGTCAGGGCAAACCCTGTGATAAATGCGACTATTCTCAGATTCTTGCGTTTCAAGAGTAAGTACAATAGCGAAGCGCCCATCGCTGTAAGGACAACAAAGTAGATGCCGTTTCCCAGTGATCCCACAAGCCCTTCAGGGAAGGGAGTGACTGCATATACCTCCGTTGACGATGTCAGAATTAGGTATGTGCACGCTAGTCCGACAACGAGGCTGACGAGTATCGGTACCAAGTAGATAGGTTGCGCTCTAAATGTTTCCTTCAAGGTTCTTACCTAGATTTCCCAATGCCGTTTCCACTCTAATCGTGCATTTGCTGCAGAAGAAGGTCTTTTTCACATCAGTCTCCAAGATTGAGTTCGAAAAGTGCATTACACAGAATGGATTTGTGCAGTGGTCCAATCCCAGTGTATGCCCAATCTCGTGTAAAGCCTCTTTGGCGCTTCTTTCCTCAAATACTTCTTCGCTAGGAGGCTGGTGGCCAAATTCTGGTCTGAGTCTCCACAATGATATGACGGCCGCCTTTCCCGGATGTTCTGCTTCGCCAAAGACGAAATTCAACCTTGATACGAAAATGTCAACATCCACGATTCCTAGGACCCGGTCAAATTCTGGCCTTTCTTCAGCGCAGTTTCTGATCGCCGTTAACATCATGTCAGAGCGGTACTGTTTTCTTGTTTCGTTGAAAGCTTGTTGAGGCACTTCTACCTCTTTCTCTATCACAGAGACTGTTGTTTCTGGAAAAGTGTTGCTCAGTGTCTCTTGAATCCGATCTGCGACATCTGCGCTAATTCGTCCGATGCGAAGAATTCCAATTCTCATCGCTACTGTACTCTCTAGAGTTTGAATTTTTCACCTGTTCTTGGTGCTACAGCATCCAGCCCCAGTTCACTTCTCGCCCACTTGGCCAAAAGCTCACAGTTGCCTTCGGCACCGTGAACCACGTAGACCTTTGGTTTTCCTCCGAGTCTCTTGAGCGCTTCTTTAAGTTCACTGGCTCCGCAATGCGATGAAAAGTCAAAATGTTCGACACGAGCCTTGATCTTCCTCATCTTTCCATCTATGACGCATATGCCCTTTTCAAGCAATTCCTTTCCGGGCGTCCCGGGGATTTGATAACTGACTAGGAAAACAGCATTGTCCGATTTCTTACCAATTTTGGAAATATAGAAGACTGCAGGGCCTCCTTTAAGCATGCCTGCAGGCGAAATGATGACACCCGGCATCTTGGCGGCTCTTCTGCGATCCCGCCATCCTTCAACCCAGTTTGTTGAATGTATCGCATCGGCAAAAGCTCTTTCATCTCTCAAAAACTGAGGGTAGCTCATCATTACCCTACTCACTTCACGAGCCATTCCGTCAAGGGTCACGGGATACTCAAAATGATGTGCCGCCAAGACGCATGCGAGTTCTTGGGCTCTGCCGACTCCGAAGGCAGGAACAAGCACTGTTCCTCCTTTCTCCACTACTTCCGTGCATTCATCCACAAATCGTCTTTCTAATTCTGGTCGTCCCGTGTGATCTTCATTTGCGTAGGTGCTTTCAATCATGACTGCGTCCAGGTCACCATAATCCATCTTTGCTCCTTGAAGAAGTCTTGTGTCCGTTAGATTGAAGTCGCCCGTGTAGAGGACTCTTTTTCCTTCAGCTTCAACAAGGGTCTGTGCACTTCCTGGGATGTGTCCAGCATTCTTGAACTGGAATGACATGTCTCCAACTTTCTGTTCGGTGTTGAAGTCAAGGTGTTTGCTGTTTTGCATCATTGACTTCAGTTCTAAGTACTCAAAAGGCAAGTAGTAGCTGGATAGGTGGATGAAGTCTGAAATGAGTAGTTGGCTCAGTTCACTCGTCAATTTGTTTGCATACATCGGCCTTTTTCCTTGGATGTAAAATATCGGAATTGCCCCTGAATGGTCTAGGTGGCTGTGGGACAAGATTATGGCATCTACGTCCTTTGGAGGTATGTGCATAGGGAATCCTGGTTCATTGTCCAGCATGGCGCCGTAGTCAAGCAAAACCTGGGTTTTTTCTGTCTTGACCGTTATTGCTATTCTACCAACTTCGCGGGTGCCGCCCAGAAACCCGATTTGCAGCTGTCCCATTTGTTTCAACCGCTGTTTCAGTAAACAAGCCTTGTGCTCTTTTAAAAACGTATTGACTTCTTGTTTGAGAAAATTCTAATGAATCTGCTCTTGATGACCTCTCAGGACTTCGACACAATTCTGTACAGGGCCAGCGATTGAGCTTTTCCTTTGACTTCTCCCAAGTTCACGCATTCAAACCTGATGTTCTTCTTAGAGCAGGCTTTCTTGCATGACTTCAGGATTGAATCGTTCCAGTTCTCAGGGTCTTGAAGCAGTATTACCATTCGGTAGTCAGTGCGTAAGATGTATTGTTCTACTTGACTCGCGACGTAGTTCACGGTTTCGAAGTCCAAAGGAACGACGATTTCGTGTTGGGAAAGTGGATACACTTCGTCAAGTTCAATTGGGACTATCCCGAAGGGCGCGACATAGAAACATACATGTATTTTCCTTGTATCTTTCTGGAGCTCTTTTCGAAAATTGGCCAATAGTTGCTTGAAGGTCACCGATTTGTGAAAAGGCTTCGTTCGTGTTTGAGGGGCAAGCACGAGGATTTTTGCTTCTGGTGGCGAGTATCTCTGTTCAAGTTTTCTCCTATGGCGAATGATTTCTGGTCGTATCAGACTGTTTGAGTTGAAAAAGAAAAGACCACTGCTTTTGGTGGCAGGATCGTGCTTCTCGATTGCTTCTCGATAAATCTTTAGTCTTTTCAGTGCTTGAAGAAGAGACGGATGTGCGTGCGCTCGCGTCTCCAGATGTTCCCAGAGCCTTCCGTCCTTTATGGCCTGTTTAATGCGTCTCAACTCGGCGGCGCAAACATACAGGTTGTGTTCGGCAAGGAAAACTTGTCTTTCGCTGGGCCTTAACTCGGAGATTTCCTTGGGTGCTGCTGACACGCATTTCGGGCACGTGCAAGGAAAATACTCCAATTCAGCGAGTCTTGACGTTCCATTCTCAGTCATGTAGCGGTCTTCTTTGGCATAGAGCATGTATGCTGCTGAATCAAAAAGATCGCAACCGAGGGCCACAGCGAGAGAGAACATGAAAGGATGTCCTGCGCCGAAAAGATGTAACGGTCTCTCAATCGGCAGGTGTTTTTTAGCAGCCATTATCATGTCAACCAAGACGTCGAACCTGTATCGTTCCATCACTTCAGTTGGACTTCCCAGCGCATGGATTTCGAAAGGCAGTTTTCCCATGGCTCGTGCCGATTTGGCTACAAGGTGTAGGTATTTTCCTCCTTGAACCGGGCCTACCCAGAGAATATCTTCTCGGGTTTTCTGTTTCAGGAAATCTTCGGCCCTTTTCAGTGTTTCATTCACAGTCTTGGTTGCGTGCTCTTCCGTCACTTTCCAGCCTGTCGGAATATCCAATATTGTCGCTATGTCCGAGCCTATCTTTTCTTGGTATTCAACGATCTCTTTCGGAGTCACTTCTACATCTCCATACACCAGAATTTGGTATGCTCCTGAGTCTGTCATTACGGTTCCATTGAAATTCAGAAAGCGGTGCAATCCGTCTTTGGCGGGCTGTTTTTCCAAGTGTTTCTTCAGTATGTAGGCGTTGGTTATCAAGGCTTCAAAACCGAATTGTTCTCGTATCTTCTTTGGAGAGATGAGTTGCGTGTAGGGATTGACTACAGGGAACAAGAGAGGAGTCTCAACCGTTCCGCTCTTCGTTTTGAGTTTGCCAATCCTTGCAAGCAAGTCCTTTTCTTTAATCTCAAAAGACATCGTTGAGCCTTTAAACAGAACAAATAAACACACATATAAAACATTCACCAGATACTTTTCGTTCACTTCAAGAGTGGTTGATATGAGTCTGAACAAAATCGTCAAAGAAGAAGTGTCGGGTAACATAGCGAAATCGTTTGTTGCTCAGATTTCACGTTTTCACCGGATTCAAGCTTCGACGATGTTTCATGAAGCTGCTGAATATGTGAAGAATGAACTGGTCAAGATGGGGTTGCATGATGCGGTTATCGAACAGTTTGCTTCAGACGGGAAAAGAAAATACTGGACTCATACTTCGCCTATTGGTTGGACAGTGAACAGCGCTGAACTTCATCTCATTGAACCCACAGACGAGTTAATAGTTTCCTATGAAGATACACCTCAGAGCCTTCACACTTACAGCAACGCAACCCCGCCAGAAGGGGTGGTTGCGGAACTCGTCGACGTGGGAGCAGGAACAAAGTCTTCAGACTATGATGGGAAAGACGTAAAAGGAAAATTCATGCTTGCTACCGGCAGGGCCAAGCGAGTCCACGAAATGGCTGTATACAGATACGGTGCCGCAGGCGTCATCACCGACACAATAGCGTTTGAAATACCAAATGTAAGAGAAAGCCTAGACATTCCAGACGCCCACGCCTATCAATCCATATGGCCCACGGCGGAGGAACTCCCCAAAGTAAGATTCGGATTCTCTCTAAGCAAAAGACAAGGAAATCGCCTGAGAGCACTCTTGAAGAGCGGCAAGCACGTGAAGCTGAAGGCAAAAGTGGATGCTCGACTTTTTCCTGGAAACTTGGATGTTGTGACCGCTACGATTAAAGGGTCCTCAAAACCAGATGAGGAGGTATTCCTGATCGCGCATTTGTGTCACCCACAACCAAGCGCTAATGACAACGCATCAGGGAGCGGGCTCCTTCTTGAAATCGCAAGAACAATCAAAACTCTGATTGACCATAAAAAGATAGAACGTCCTGTTAGGACAATTCGTTTCATATGGGTTCCAGAAACCTACGGTTCAGTGGCATATCTTGACCGCCATGAAGATTCGTCTCAAAGACTGGTCGCAGGACTAAACCTTGACATGGTTGGACAGAATCAAGAGTTGTGTAAGTCAACTCTTAACCTCGATCGCACTCCTGATTCGTTGCCCTCGTATCTCAACGATTACGTATTTAGCCTCCTTGAGCAATCGGTGAAGGAGTTCGACGTTTCTTCAGCTTTTGGCTCCTCTTCAACCTTCAGGTACGCCACAGGCGCTTTCAGCGGAGGAAGCGACCATGCTGAATTCACAGATTCAACGATTGGCATACCTTGCATAATGTTAGTGCAGTGGCCTGACCTTTTCTACCACACAAGCATGGATACCATCGATAAAGTTAGCGTTGACACTCTCAAACGTGTGGGCTGGATTGCCACTGTTGCTGCCCTGACGCTTGCAGACGCGAATGCGGAAGAAGCTTGTCTGTTGGCAGTTCAGACTGCGTCACGCGCTACAGCGCGGATCGAAGAGATCGGGCGAGCGGCTTCTGAAGAGTTCTTCAAGAAAAAGGGTGATGCGAGCCTAAGGAACAAAAATCAACTAGCGAAAGAATTGGTGGCAATTGCAGACCGACGCAAAAACAAGATTGAGCATGTCGTGTGGCGAGAGCAGGAGGCGATTAGGTCAGTGACAAGGCTTGGAGAAAAGCCAGAGTTACAGGCTATCCTGGACAGATGCAGCGGAGATGTCGTCGATGCTGGACGCAAAGTGATTTCAAGATTGGAAGAGACTCTTAGTTTCGTGGCAGAACTTTCGGGTTTGGCCCTGTCCGAAATCGAGACGGATGTCAAGAGCGACGAACTGAAGAGTTGTGTGCCTCACAGACTTTTCAGAGGCTCGCTTAGCTTTGAATCAATGAGAAAGGGGCTAGACGAAAAGGATTTCGAATGGTATCTGGAGACTGACGAGAAAGATGCGGAATTTTCAAAGAAGGCGGCTGAAATCCTGAATTTCATGAATGGAAAACGAAATCTGTATGAAATTGTGAAAGCTGTCTCAGCCGAGTACTCCGACACTGACCCTGAATATGCACTGAGGTTTGTGAGAGACCTTGAGAAACTGAAACTTGTGTCGCTTCAACGGATATAGTTCGGTTCTGGTTTATCAAAACATACTTATAGCATCATCTTTCATCTACTACCCGTTCAAGCATTTGTACAGGAAACGATCTGATGGTCTGCATACTAGAGATGGATGAGAAACCGAAACTTCGTGATCCAGTGTTGATCGAAGGCTTACCTGGAATAGGGTTCGTTGCAAACATTACCGCTTTGCATTTGATTCATGAGTTGAAAGCCAAGCGTTTCGCGGAAATCCATTCTTCTTCTTTTCAAGATCTTGCAGTGACCACTGCCAATGGGGCAACGCTTTCTCCTTTGAATGAACTCTATTACTACAAGGGAAGAGAGGGTGAGCGAGACATGATAATCTGGTACGGTAACACTCAGGCTTTGACTACTCTGGGGCAGTATGAGCTCTGTGGGCGTGTTCTGGATGTTGCCAAAGAGTTCGGCTGTAAATACATAATCACACTGGGCGGTTTCAGACAGGAGGAGATGAGAACCACTCCTCAGATTTATTGCGCTGCTTCGGACAGTGAGACTCTGCAAGAAGCATTGGGACTGGGAACGAAGATCATGGTCGGGCAAGTATTCGGCATAGCCGGTATCATGGTAGGACTGGCTGGACTCAGAGGGCTGAAGAGTTTCTCGCTTCTCGTCGACACTCTTGGCACTCATCCTGACGCGAATGCAACGCGTGTTGCGCTTGAAGCTTTGAACAAGTTTTTGAAGATGAACATCGACATTTCAAAAGTGGACGCCGCTGCCGAAGAGACCAAGAAGATACTGGAATCCTTTGGCTTAATAAGGAATGTTGGAGAAGAAAAGAAGAGAGAGGAACAACAGTTCCGTTGGTTTATCTAGACTTTACCCTTGACTTCGCCCATGAACAAATCATAGACTCTTTGCACTCGCTCGGCAGCAGGTCCTGAGCCTTCAACGACGCCTTTTTCAGTTAATTTGACCTTGTCCATTACCCAGATGAAGCCCTTGTCCTCATACAACCTAACCATAGTCGGGAACACCTTTTCCAAACGTTCAGCTAGAGCCTTCAGGTCAAAAGGCTTTTCAACGGCGAATATGTGAGCAACAATGTTCCCATTGAGGAAAACCCTATGCAAGATTCTTCCCTCCTCATCCTTCGCCTCAGACAGACAAAGGCTCAGGTCGTCTGGGTTGATCCCGATCAATATCCCGCTGAATTTCTTTCCGCTTGTGGTCATCACTATGACGTTCTTGTCTGCTAATGCTGATACTTCGGTGAAGTATTTTCTTTGCGCCACTGACAATTCTAATCCTCCTTATTGGATGGAGAATCTGTCAAACGACTATTTTAGATTTTAACGAAAACCGCTTTGAGTTATAGTTTGCTCTCTAAATCAATGTCTTCGGAGAGGTACTTGAGGTCGAATGGTTTGGCGAGTTTTCCAGTTTTCAGACTTACGATGAAGGATTGGACATCACTTATGAAATCCGCAAATTTGACAGTGTAGTCTCGCATGAACTCTGCATACCTTGAGTAGTCTTTGTGAACAGAAACCAATACCATGTCTTTTCCGAGACCTTCTCCATCGGATGCGAAAAAGATGTTAGGACGTTTCACTATCCATTCCTGAGCTTGGCCCATTCTCTTTTCGGCATCTTCTTGGTTGTAGGCCTTTGTTTTGGCGAAGACTATTGCCAATATTTCGTAACCGATTTTACTGAACTCGGGAACTATGGTGTAGCTTCTGATGTATCCTTCCAGAAGCTTCCTGTTTCGTGTTACCGTCGGTTGTGAGGCTCCAATGGCTTTGGCCAGCTCTCTGTCACTTCTTCTTGAGTCACGAATGAGCTCACGCAGGAGCTTAGTCATTTTCTCTTCTTTCATGAGCCTTCGAACAAAAGACAATTACAGGCGATTTATGATTTTCGGAGAATCCGAGATACAACTAGTCAGCTTCTTCTGTCCGTCTCCTGTTTTAGCAGGATTATGCTTTTAGATGGTAGATCCCGTTGAACCAGAACGTTGGGGCCAATCCAACTGTCGTTTCCAACTTTCACTCCGGGCATGAAAAGGGCGTTTATCCCTGTCTTCACGTTGTCTCCAAGAATTGCTCCGAGTTTTCTTCGTCCGCTGTCTGCCACTTTGTCTTTGATCATCATTTTGACTGTGTTGGCGTCAAGTCGATAGTTGGCCGTGATTGTGCCGGCTGCGAGATTGCATTTTTCGCCGATTACGCTGTCGCCGACGTAGGACAGGTGTCCGATGTGTGAGTGATCCATTAGTATGCTGTTCTTGATTTCACAGGCGTTTCCTATTCTCACTTTTTTGCCGATGCTTGTGTATGGTCTGATGTAACAGTTGGGTCCTATGTCGCTTTCTTCTTCTATGTAGGCTGGTCCTTCAATGTAGGCTCCAGAACGTATCCGAGCCGTCTCCGCTACTGTTATTTGTCCGAGCAAGTGTGCTCCATTCTCTATGGTGCCTTTTACTTTTGGCTTCATTCTGACTAATACCCAGCGGTTCGCTTCAAGCAGGTCCCAAGGTCTTCCGATGTCAAGCCACTGTTCTTTGGCGATCTTTGCTGCAGCCACGGTCCTGTTCTCTTTTATGAAAAGCGACAGCGCGTCTGGGATCTCCCATTCGCCTCTGGATGAAGGCGAAGTTTGCTTTAGTTTAGTGAAAATCTCCGTCGTGAAGGCGTAGATTCCTGCATTTGCCAAGTTTGTGGGCGAGTTTTCGTGAGTGGGTTTCTCTGTTATCTGTTTAACCTTGTTCTCATCTTTGATCTCAACTATGCCAAAGTTTTCGGGTTTTTCCACAGGAACGACCGCGATTGTGGTCGCAGGTTTTTCTTTCTGATGAAGGTTGATGACTGCCTTTACAGCTTCAGCGTCAAACAGCAAATCTCCGTTCACGAGCAGAAAGTCATCATGCACGTATGGTTCAACAACACTCACAGCGTTGCCTGTACCGAGATAGTCCTTCTGTTCAGCATACTCAATTTTCAAACCCAGCTTTTTCCCATCATCAAAGTACGTTTTTATTGCATCTGCCATGTAATGAACGACTATGACGGTTTCCGTTATTCCCGAGGTTTTCAGTGCGTTGAGACAGTGTTCAAGGATTGGTTTTCCGCCGACTTTGATCATGTGCTTTGGTCTGGTAGCTGTTATCGGTTGAAGTCTTGTCCCTTCTCCTGCAGCCAAGATTGCGGCTTTCAACTAGTTCACTTCCTTCGCAGACTGCTCTACTAGCACAATGCCTTTCTTCATTATGTTGGTGGCTGTTTTTAACGATTCACCCTCAACTGTGAGTCTTATCATGGGTTCGGTTCCTGATTCTCTGATGAGAATCCATCCGTCTTCTAGCGATATGCGGATGCCGTCGACTTTTGAGATTCCAGTATTGTCTTTGAAAACACTCTGGAAGTCTTCGCTAACTTTCTTGATGATCTTGTGTTTGGCTTCTCGGTTGCATGGAATGTTTTTCCTCAATGTTTCGAATCTGGGTGTTTCAGAGATGAATTCTGTCAGTTGTTCGTCTTTCTCTTCTAGAGCCTTCAGAAGCAGCGTTGAAGAAAGAATTCCATCGGGACAGTAGTGGAACTTCGGATGTATCCATGCACCGCAAGGTTCTCCGCCGAAGATAGCTTTCTTTTTCTTTATGGCTTCTGAAAGGTAAATGTCCCCGACTTTCGTTCTGATGACTTTTCCGTGATTTGTCTCTACCATCTTGTCGATGCACATTGAAGCTTCAACGTTCGTTACGACGATTCCACCACAGTTCTCTCTTGTTACATAGCCAGAGTATGCGGCAAGAACTCGGTCGAAATCGGCTAGCATTCCTTTTTCATCTATGAAAGCCACTCTGTCTCCATCGCCGTCATAGGCCAAACCCACGTCTGCGTCCAAGTTCTTCACCGTTTTGGCAAGAGGCTGCAAAGACTCTTTGTTCGGTTCAGGGCTTCTTGCTGGGAAGAATCCGTCTGGCTGCGCGTTTAGAGTTGTCACTTTGCATCCAAGAGCCGCTAATACCGTTGGCGCAAGTCTGTACGTGGCGCCGCATCCTGGATCAACAACTACGTGCCACTTCCTGTGAAGCTGAACTGACCGCGTTATCATTTCAACGTAAAGTTGTGTCTGATCTGTTGACTGGGCTTCGCCGATGTGTTGCCAATCTGCTCGTTTGAACCATTGATTTGCTATAATTCTCTCAATCTGGTCTTGGTCTCCTTCGCTGTAGGCAAGACTCTCGCTAGTGAAGATTTTGATGCCGTTGTACTGAGGCGGGTTGTGTGAAGCCGTGATCATTATACCTGCGTCTGCATTCATTTTGCTTGTTAGGAAAGCGAGTGTTGGAGTCGGGAGGATTCCTAGTATCTTTACGTTGGTTCCGTTGGAAAGAAGTCCAGCGACGAGGGCATTTTCGAGTACTTGGCCTGAAGTTCTCGTGTCTCTGGCAACGAGTACAGTTTTTGTTTTTGAGTAGGTTCCAACAGCCGTACCGATTTGCATCGCAAGAACTGGTGTCAAGTTGTCATTTACCAGGCCGCGTACTCCTGAACTGCCGAATAATTTCGTCAAGTTTTCATACTCTTTGAATGCAGGTTGTCTAGTGAAGAAGGTGTATGGGTATTTAAAAACTAGACGACTTTAGCCGAGAACCAAATGAATGCATATCCACACGATGTCACCTACAAACAATGCCACTAAAAGTCCGGCTGTGACGAATATTAGCATTGGAAGTCCTGGAGTTGCCCAGACCCCGTCTTTGATGGTTCCTGATTCGGTCGCTTTGTTGAGTCTTTCCACGATCTCGTTTCTGCCTTCATCTTTGGGCAGGATTATCAGTTTTCTTTTGTATCCCTTGTCTTGGTCTACTTCTATGTCTTCCATTGGGTACACGTGCCATTTTTCTTTTAGTTTGTTTATGGAAGCTTTGTAGCCTGTCAGTAGGACAAGTGTCTTCTTTCCTAAGGATTCTTTTCGCTGGTTTCCTTCGAACAGATCTCTGTGCGTTGTCAGACGCCAGAATGCGTTGTAAAGAAGCAACGCGATTGCCGACAAAGCCGCGAATAGGACTGAGTTGCTGAAGACAGTGATTGGGAAAATCATCGTCGATATCGGCGAGGAATAGCCCGCCAGTGGTGTCAATATAGCATTCGGGTAAAATGGCAGAGCGAGTGCCAGACACATGAGTGCCTTTGCGTCTGCGCCTCCGAAGCCTCCTGTGTAGAAGAGTATCACTGCAAAAGCTGTGGTTACGCCGAAGCTTATGGCGTAAAGGATTAGCTGTGAAGGATAATAGTAGACGAGTTCTGTGAGTGTGAGAGCCAGTGAGATTGGTCCTAAGAGAAGCCACACTTTGTCGCTGACTTCGCGGGATTTGTGGTCGCTCCATGATGCGTATATGAAGAAAGCTATGACAATACTGGTTCTTGCAGCGTCAAGTATTTGCACTCTTCGGCACCTGTGTGAGTGATATTGCCGAGTTGTTATATTTGTCTTTGACAGTTG
>CAZHZB010000004.1:13274-17117 GCA_964537045.1 uncultured Candidatus Bathyarchaeia archaeon
ACGCCTGCCTGTCGTCCAGCGTTGTTCATGTAGGTCATTATCCAGGCGTAAGTCACGACTATCGCGGCTACTGCTATGACTACCAGCAAAAGTGTGGCCAATATCGGCGATATGGCTTTTCTCGATTTCCTGATTCTTCTAGTCAAACCTCTCACCTTTGATTTATTAGGAAATCTTACTACTCGATATTTAACCTGTATGAACTTTGAATCAACATACATGATAAACAACTCATTCTCCAACTCCTGAGTGTCTTGAGCTAACTGGTGCTCACCGTTATGATCGGCAAGTATTCGACGGTCATCCACAGCTCTGCCAATCCGCCGGCTCCATTGTTGTATATTGGTGTCGTTCCGTCGAAGGTTGCTATTGCGCCGTACCAAGCGATGTCCAAGGCGTAAGTGAAGCTTACTGGTTTCATCGTGACGGGTCGAAGTTCAATCAAGTTTCCGGTTGAGTTGGCAACGCTTAGGGCGCCAGTCGAGTTTCCTGCAAGGCTGTCGAATGCGTAGAGTTGTTGGTTTGCTGTGTCAGTGAACATTATGCCTGCTCCTTTTGTGCCGCTGATGAATTGGCTCCAGTGGTGTATCGATTCAGTTGTGGATTTGTTGTAGTACAACCCTGTGGCGGATGAGACGACTGGACTGCCGCCTGAGACTCCGTTTTCAGTTTGTGGTTGACCTGCCGGGATTGACAGTCTTAGCGGGCAAAGATCTGTTATCGTTCTGTTCTGTTGAGAGCTTACGAACATGAACCTGAGTTGATATGTATAGTAGGAGACGTTTGCAGGCAGCGTCAGAACTATGTGCGCATAGACGTTGGGGCAATTGGGTGCGCCTCCTGACCATTCTGCTTCTTGATGGACGATGTCTCTTATGACTCCGTGATGTATTGCGTACGCGGCCCCTGCTCCGTAGGTGCTGTTTTGTCCATTGATCCGCATGAGCACTGCAACTGCGGTTGAGTTGCCTTGGGTTGACGTCACTCTGCCTCCGCTTATGCTCAGGCTTATGATACCGTTTGTCAGGACTCCGTTTGCAGGGTCGTCCCCTGTGAAATACCTGTTTGTGTAAGCATTTGGTGTTTGAGTTGTTGTGTCGCTGCCGTTCCACCATATTGTGACTCTAGAGACGTTGGGGTTTGCAATGAAAGCGACGAGATTTCTGTTGCTGAAGACGCTCGCATTATTCGTAAGTCCGAGTGGGATCTGATAGTCGGATGCCCAGTCTTCGGTTTGGAAAGGCACTTCACTACTAACGTTGGCTATTGTCTCGTTCACATGAATGGCCTTTACCGGAACAGGAGGTATGGGCTTTGCCTGCATTGTTTGCTGCAGATTGCAGCCCATAAATCGCATCGTTCCGTTTTGTAGCAGTTCAACAACCATTGGGCCGCTTGTACTGTTACCGACTGAAAAACCAGAACGAAGAAGTGCTGTGTCTATTTGCCAGCCATTTTGGGTGGGATCGTTTGTCTCGGTTCCGCCCTTGACTCTTATGGTAAACGTGGGCGAGTTGACGTACTGTGAAACTGAAACGTTGTTCCATCCAGTCGACAAGTCTGTGAACAAGTTAAGCCAGGCAGAACCGTTCCTGACTTCTACACGTATGTCTTCTGAGGCCATCGTGCCTCCGTAAATGCACAACCATTGATTTGTATCGTTGTAGTTGACGTTGGTCCATTGGGCTTCTATGTCTAACTGACAATTCTGTGGAGTTCCAGTGTTTAGGAATTGTGCCTCATATACGTATGCGGTTCTGCTTTGGCTGCCATGATTATTGTAAAAGCGGAATCGCATTTTGGAGACGGACGTCTCTGTGAAACTTGCGTTTGTCCATGCGTCCCAAGTTCCTCCTCCATTGTACACGTTTTTCCAACTACCGTCGTAGATGTCAATTCGCACTTGATCCAACTGCGTGTCAGACCTGCCGACGTAGTAGCGGATCATGTGGCTGCTCATCGCATTGATGTCCAACGTCAGGTAAGCGCTCCAGCTTTTTGAGGAGACGGAGATTGAGGCTCTTGTGGAAGTGTTGTTGTCGTAAGCATAATTCGGGTTGGTCCAACCCGTTCCTTCGTAAGTAATCGGCGAGACCCATCTTTCAGGAACACCTGCTGTCGCTATTCCTTCAGTAAGCGTGTCCATTACGCCGTTTGGCCCGCTTTGCATGGCTGTGAAGTTACTGTGCGTTCCTATGTTCGGAGACCCATCCACGTCAGAAGTGCTGTTGTCCACGAAGTGCTGTGTCAAGGTCGCTGTAGTATTCAATGTGTTCCAGGCCAAGTTTATCGTGTAGGCGCTGAACGACGATGCTAGTACCAATATTCCTCTTTGATCCTCTGCTTGGATTAAGTAAGAATTCACATCTACTCCTGACGGTATGTCGAGTTGGTATGTGCCGTTTGAGTAGGCCAGTGGTTCATTCGGAGAATCGATCAGATACCAAAGAGAGTCTGTTGATTCATAGCGGTAAAACTTTAGGTTTGACTTGCCAAGATCTACCAGCGGTTCTGTTCCATCCTTTGTAATGCTTAGAATTGCCTGATTGTTGATCGTTGGCATCACTTGGACTGTTAGACTGCAGGAGGTGTCGTATGTGATTCCGTATATTCCCAGCCCAGTGAGGTTGTAGCTTATCGATAGGCTTCCGCTGCTGTAGCTCATGTTTGCGTACCAATAAGTGTAGAGTTGAGAATTTGTGACGTCAAAAGATGCTCCCCAGTCAGGATGCATGTTTGCTGTATATACCAATCCGCTGTGAAGATAGTCTGTAGCGAGCTGTGTTGCGTAAGTTTGGTTTCCAGTACTCTTCAACACTGAGCCGTAGTATCCTACGGTGAAGCCTAGAATCTGTTTGGTAGCAAGATTGGTTTCGTCTATCGCGCTCTGAATCTGAGGTTGCCCGTGAATGGGACTGCTGCGAATGGTGGAGTAGGTCATCACGACTGTTGTTATCAGTATTATTGCCACAAGCAGGGCGGCTATGATTGAAAACTGTCCTCTTTTGTTCATATGCTATGCCCCTCCCATCTGTCCAAGCTGAAGGATGACTAGTTTTGAAGTACCAGTTGAGGTGTATTCTGAACGGTAAAGCCGAGGTCTATAGTAATCAAGAAGTCCTATGGCTGTCAATCTTATGTCGGGTGTTCGAGTTAACCCCAAAGCCAAGAACGCGCCTGAAGGTGCATGTGTGTAGACTGCTCCGGCGAGGTAGCCGCCTGAAGGGTTAAAGATGTAGTTGGAAACATTAAGGCTGTAAGTTGAGGTTATCGACGAGGGTAAGGCTCTGCTTGCTGTTTGATAATACGATGGATAAATGCCGTAATAGTTACAGTAGTAAATTGCTTCAGATGAAAGATAAACGCTTCCCGCCAACTCTGCCGTGATCCAGTTGTTGTTATAAACGTAGGTTTGGTTGTCCAGCCCTTTGAGAAATGAGTTCAGTCCTGCTGCCTGTACATCTTTCATGCCATAGATTCCGTAAGAATTGCGGTCGTTGAGAAACAGAGCAGTGTTGGTCACGTAGTAGAACGGATATCCGACTATACTCGCCCATGTCCAGTTGTATTCTCTGACTCTTTGTCCGAGAATGTAGCAGTATTTTGCGTAGGAATCCTGTGATCCCATTGTGGAATAGTTGCCTGAAGGTACTGGAACCGCTTCTCCGCAAGTGTTCACTACAACCGCGTTGGAAACGCTTTCAGAAGATGAAACTGAGATGGTTTTATTGTCGAGAATCTGTGCGAATTGTGTTGTGTTCTGCACCATTACAGTGGTTTGGAAATACGGTGAAAGGAGTCCATACAAGTCTTCTGCAAGTTTGGGTGTCGTGTATCCTGTGA
>CAZHZB010000004.1:17217-20929 GCA_964537045.1 uncultured Candidatus Bathyarchaeia archaeon
GGTGAAAGGAGTCCATACAAGTCTTCTGCAAGTTTGGGTGTCGTGTATCCTGTGATCCACCAGCCGTTGGTATCACTGCAATTCAATATGTAGAGCGTTCCACCGCCTCCGTGCTCTCCGACTTTTTCTGGTGTGAAACTGAAGGTTACGTTGGAAGAGGCGACGAAATAAGAGGACGATCCTGTGCTGACGCCTAGGCTTTCGGCGTTTGAGATTGAGTGGGTCATTTGATAGAGTTGCGCGCTTCCTGGTGATATTTCGTATACTGTCAAGTTGTAAACCATGTTGGGAGGAAGGGAAGCGGAGAGGGCAACCTGCAGATCGGTCCACGATGAATCATTGGAAGCCTTGAAGACTGTCCCGCTGAGGTGGTGACTAACGTCCAACTCTTGGAGTGTTGTCAAGGACAGTCGCTCAAGATTCATGGGTGAAACTTGGCGCGGTGAAGGCAAGACCGCGAAAAAAGAGGCTATCACAAACGCGCCTGTGATGATAATGATGACGAGCAATATTTCAACAGTGCGCATCATACTAGCCAGTCACCTTGTATCCTTGCAAGCTCCACAGTGCAAGTTTTGCTTGATACGCAACGTCGTTGACGATTACTTGGCGAATATCTGTGGCGATCCATTCTCTTCCTGCCGTGCTGTCGCCGAAAACTATCGAGAACGCCATGGAACTAATGCCCCATGGCATGAGTATGATGCCGCCTTCGACAGCACTCTTTCTGTAGGTGATTACTAGGATTCCAGGGTTGGTCGTCGGAATTGTAATGTTTCCATAAGGCTTTCCGTTGCCGTAGTTTATCTTTCCGGTCTTCCCTGTCGCATTCTCCATAGGCATCTCGCGAAGCGTGAAGTCTTGGGTCAACAGGACAAACGTGGCATTGTACGCCAGTTCTGCTTCTGGCGGTCCGAAATAGTGAACGTCATAGCTGTGTGCTATTATCACTGTTCTTTCTCCGAAATCGTCGATGAAGGGAATAATGTATTGTTGATCAGAGGAGACGCGCTGGTGGTAACCGAGACCGATTAGTCCGCCGAGATGCGCGTAGACTATCAAAGCATATGAGGTTTTGTCATCTTGAACTTGAGGAAAAGACAAGAGGGCAAATCCTTGTTCGTCTGTGTACGATGTTCCGTAGGATGTTGCGTAGGACGGAAAGCTTCCTCCTCCGCTGAGGTCGACTGTGAGGAAGCAATAGCTGATGTTTGCGTTTGAGAGGGGGAAACCCTTTCCTGCAACGCTTATGGCTAAAATCAATGGGCTGTCCGACTGATATTCAGAGATCGAAACTGTGACAATGGGTGTTATGGTGAGCTGGAAGCCGAACGAGTTGTTAGTTCCCAGCAACTTTGAGGCTGCGGAGTAGTTTATGACTTGGCTGTAAGGCACAAGCAGAAAGTCGCCAAATCCCATCGTTATGTTGCTATACGTCATGCCTGTTTTGGGATAATATACGGGATCACCACTCAATGATCTCAAACGCATCAACGAGAAGGGACTGAGTCTGTACTGAGTGAACTCGGGGTCCTGTAGCCCAAAGCTTGAAGGAGTAGCATTGCCCAGTCCCCAGTAGGTTGGGTAGCCTGGGTTGAGCATGATGTTGTCTAGCATGTCTGTGCACTTGGAGGCTACGTATCTGTGCTGCTGATACAAGACTGCTGTTTGTATCGTCTGGTTGAACAGAGTGATGAAGAGCAGCAAGGCGGCTAGAAAAACTGTCAGAGCGACCATGTGATCGATTGTGGCTTCAGGCATTCTTCACCATTCCTATGACTCAAACCTTAGAGCTATTGTTCCATTTCCGAACTTCTGGGCCGTCACGGCTGCTTTCGTGGAATTGCTTTGGAAGACAGACGACTGCCAACTGACATTAGGTCCTAGTATCACGGTTGCGGTCACCGTGTTGGTAGTTCCGACTAGCGCAAGTTTGACATCGAGAACATTACTGGAGTTCGGTGATGCGGCTGCGGTCGGCCGGAGCTGGGCGGTCGCCGTGTAAAAGATGTCCTCAATGAACGGGGGCATTCCTGGAGAGTACGTCGCTCTTCCAGCCTGCATAGTTGCATGGTTAAGTGAAAAGTATAGTTGTTGAATCGTACTTGAAAGATGGCTGGCCACATCTTGCAGGGCGAGATTTCTGCGTGAATCGATCCATGTGGTCATGAGCCAGCTTGCAGTTAATGGAAAGAGGAAGATCTGCAGTATTAGCATGGGAATCATTATCATGTATTCGATTGTGACGTGTACCATTCTCGTTCCTCCATGTGTCTGCTAGCCTTGCAGTCCTAGCGACACGATCACCTCACTTGTGTAGAACTCTAGGGTTGAACCTGCAGGAACCTGTATTTCCTCTTCTTGGCTTTCAAAACGGAAGAACTGATCATCGAAACCTTGGCTGCTCTTTGGGTAGTCGACTCGGATCTTGATTCTGTCGACGTCTCCGTTCGTGATTGCGCTTACTGTTGTTCCTTGGAGAGTTATGGATTGTGAGAGACGTGGATGGTTGCCAGGTTGGAGGAGTGGAAGGTAGAAGTTGTAGTAGTTTCTCGTTGTGTTGCCCGTGGTTATTGTTGAGTTCAACATTCGGATCGACGGGGCAACTATTATTCTTATGTAGTTGCCGTCATTCATTGGAACAACTTCGATCACGAAAACACTGCTTACTGGTGCTGAGGTTCCGGTTTGAAGGAAGGAACTATTTGCAGGGAATACTCGTTGATAGTAGTTGTTGCCGAGGTTGTACTTGTTTGTGGGCATGTTAAAGAAGAGTGCCCCAGTGGTGAAGCTCCTGATCGGTGCATCGTCTACGAAAATGGTGTAGTTCAGCGTGGGCGCTTCAAAGTTCACTTGTCCGAAGGTACTTGCGTACCTGATTGTCTGGGTGCGGCCGATCGTCCATGATACGTCATCGAGTTGCAGTCCAGTTGTCTGCATGAACTGTTTCGCTGCGTCGAACTCGTTTTCTGCTATGCGCTGTTGCAGGTAATTGTTCGCGAAAGTTGTAGTCACCAGCAGCATTACTATTACCGCACTCGTGATTATGGCCGTGGAAATGGCTGGGCTGACTGCTCTTCTATCTTTTCTGAGCCTGTGTAGCAGGCTTGTGACGGTTTTGATTTTGATTCTTACCCCTCTGTCAGATTTTTATGAACATGGGCACTAGTTTGGCGGTCACAACTGTTATTATCACTAGAATTGAGGCGTGTTTGAAGCCGGCTCCAATGGATTCTTCGCTGATCTTGCCGGCTACTATTCCTATCATGTAGCTGTGGAAGATGCATGACAGATTGAATATTGCCTTGACTGACTCCATCCCAGCGTTCGGTGTTTGTGATGCTGTTCCGAGTCCAAGAGTGCCAGTTGTGAAACCGAGCATCATCGTTGTTGTTGCCACTAGAAGGAGAGCCGAAAAGTAGGGCATTATCACGTACGGGCGTACAGCCATTCTCTTTTCTTTTTCAACTTCATGAGTCAGATTGTTGAACCTAGCCAGCGACTCAATCATGGCGATTGTACCGCCGCCCACGTCAACCGTTTCAACGAGCAGAAACATGACTATCTGGGTCATCCAACTCTTTGTTCTCTTGATGAAGTCCATTATGACTTTTCTTACTGGAATTCCCCATGAAATCTCAGAGCTGATTTTGCGGAGTTCTTTGGAGAACGTGCCGTATTCACGGCGTGAAAGGCTCTCAATGCATTTTTC
>CAZHZB010000004.1:21029-23504 GCA_964537045.1 uncultured Candidatus Bathyarchaeia archaeon
CTGAACATGATGTAGAAGCAAAGCGACATCATGACGTTTACTATGATGAAGGTTTCAAGGAGCATGCCGAGTCTTTCTGCTGCTGCCTTGACTCTTAACGCCCTGTGCTTGAAGATGTCTTCGGCTTTTCTTTCAAGGAAGTGTCCGATGTCTCCGCCGATTATGACAGTTGAGGCGTATCCTGACAGAAAATCTTTGAAGATGTCGAGAGGGTTCTTCTTTGCTGCCTGTTCAATCGCTGTCAATGGATCTATACCAAAGATTTCTACGTCTTTGATGATTTCTCTGGCTTCGCTCTTCATTCCGGGAAGCAGATCAACTTCTGCGAGTCTTTTGAAACTAGAATAAGGTGCTATGCCTCCCGAAGCCATGACGCTGATGTAGGATGCTGCAAACGGCATTTCTCTTTCCAAGTTTGCTGATCTGTCACCAGCTCTGGATATTGGAACCAGGAGAAACCCAATCATTACGTAGAACGGTACGGGTATGAGAAAGATTACTGGCATTAAGCCATAAAGGAGTACGATGATTATTGAGACAATTGAAATTGGTATGGTTAGCACTGCAGTGAAAAACATTAGTGATATGTAGGTTTCTGGGTAGATTTTGATCTTTGCTCGTTCGAGGTAATCTCTGAACTGACCTACTCGCTTGAGAATAGAGGGCGCTGTTTTCCCGAAGAGACGGAAAGACCATGCCTCAAGTGTTTCCAGAAACGGCAATTGGTTTAACCTCCTCTCCGGCTAGAATTTTCTCGTAGATTTGTTTGGGTCTCGCGTAGTATTCTGCGATTATTGCTGCTACGTCTTTGTAGCTTCTTATGTTGTGTTCGCGCATCCAATGGAGTATCGATTTGCGTTTTTCGATTTCGGCGATCAAGTCTTTTTTGGTTAGGCCTAACCTTTCAGATATGGCTGAGAGCATCATGCTTTTGTCGAGGGTTTGTATCTGTTCGTCTTTGTTTGGGTTCCACTTGAAGATTGGCCTGTAATCTTCGAATTCAGCGATTTCATTGACGTTCATGACACGTCTGTACGCTTTTCTCTCGTTGTTTTTGAGTAGGTGTACTCTTTGGATTGATAGTATGATGTTCATCAAAGGAACGTATGCTGGTGAGATGTCCATTGGTTTCTGTGTGAGCCTTTTTAATGCTGAGTCCAAGTTTTCAGCGTGCATGGTGCACATGCCTCCGTGTCCTGTGGCTAGAGCTTGGAATAGTACGTAGGCTTCTTGTCCTCTGACCTCACCCACGATGAGGATGTCGGGTCTATGTCTCATTGAGGTTTTTACTAGATCGAAAAGTGCTACTTCGCCTGTGCTGTCTCCGCCCAGTCCATAGCTTTGTCTTGCGATCAATGATACCCAGTTGTCATGAGGTAGGTTGAGTTCTGCCGTTTCTTCTATCGTGATGATTTTGCTGCCTGGCTTGATTAGGCAAGCCAAAGCGTTTAGTGCTGTGGTTTTTCCAGCGGCTGTTCCTCCCAAAACCATGATGGATGTTCTGTATTCAAGACACTGCCATAAATACGCTGCCATTTCTTCTGAAAATGTCCCTATGTTGATCAGGTCTATTATTGAATAGGGGTCTTCTCTGAATTTTCTGATGGTGAATGCGGTTCCGAAGGGAGTGACTTCGCGTCTGTAGCAGACGGCGAGTCTGTGTTTGCCGGGTAGTGAGGCATCGACAATGGGGAAGGCTGAACTGACGTGTTTTCCTGCCATGTGAACGAGTTTGACAACCATGTTGTCAAGTTCTTCGTCTGTCTGAAACTGTATGTTCGATTCTAGGCTTTCGTAGTTTCTATGCCATATGTAGACGGGTCTTGATACACCGTCACAGGAAATATCTTCGATGTTGGGGTCTCTCATTAAAGGGTCAAGTTGTCCGAATCCAACTAAGTCTCTTTCAGCGTGATAGAGAATCTTGTACCATGAGACGTCTGGAAGCCAGCCTAGGCTGATTCTGTATTTGTCGACGATTTTCTTGGCTTCGTCTGCAAAAAATCTTCTTGGATCGAGGATTTCCTCTTTCGGAGATTCGATCTCTGCCAAAAGTATTTCCAGAATACGTGTGTAGACGCTTCTTTCTAGGGGGTCAAGCTGCAGTTCGTCTAGAATGTACTTGAATTCTCCTGTTTTTGGGTTTTGTGCGATGGCGACGTGTGCGAAGGGTTCGTAGAGTGGGTACTTCTCCATGACTTTGTATCCTCTGGGAAGAGGTTTCATTGGCGGGGACGGAGCTGGTGCTTGTTCCTGCTTCTTGAAGTTTAGTCTTATCCTTACGGTTTTTAGTTTGGCAAGTTTGCCTTTGAGGCGCAACTGTGTCATTGTAGTTCTCCTGTTCCATTTAGTGTTGAGTCGATACGATCTATTAAATATTGTGTCTTACGAGACTTTACTCAGACCCCTCTTCTTTAGCGGAGACGACGACAATCTTCTTCTTTATCAGAACAACAACCACCACGGCAACGATAA
>CAZHZB010000005.1:0-20221 GCA_964537045.1 uncultured Candidatus Bathyarchaeia archaeon
CCCGTCAAGGACACAACGCCCGTTGTGAGATATCAGAACCCGAATGCATGGTAAACCAGAGTATCCGTGCCTTTTCTTATCAAACGCTAGTTTTTGAAGTGAAATCAAGCAAACTGCGGCCTACCCCTAGGCTTCTGTTGACTGCTTTTCTCCAATCTACGTGAACTTTGCAGAAGAAAGCTACAGTCACATTATGCGTATGGATCGTATTCAGACGTTCGAGAACCAAGATGTCAACAGTGAGAATTGATGTGCCACAACTATGCCACTATATGAAGGGGCACTGTCAGCCGACCAATCCTCTAGAAGGAAACAGACCATAACATTCAAATATATTACGGTTTATTTCGTAGTTAGCTTCAGACTATAACGGATGTCACTGAATGTCGGAAGAATTTCGGTACAGGCTCAGAATCATAGACACTGACGTTGATGGCACGTTGAAAACGTCCTACGCGGTGTCAAAGATCAAAGGGATAGGCCTGAGTCTGGCAAACGCGATGCTGAAAAAGGCAGACATAAACCCAAACAAACGGGCCGGCTTTCTCACGGAAACGGACGTGGAGAAAATTGAAGAGGTCATCAAAGATCCTGCCAAACATGGTTTGCCAACTTGGTGTTTTAACAGAAGAAAGGACGCTGAAACAGGTAAGGACGGGAACTTTATCAGTGCTGACCTTGTTCTCAGAAACAAGATGGATATTGAACAGATGAAGATCATCAAGTCTTGGCGTGGATACAGACACGCTTATGGTTTAAAGGTTCGTGGACAGAGAACTAAGACCACGGGCAGAGCAGGCAAAGCCTTGGGAGTCAAGAAGAAGACGCTGATGCAGAGGCCTGGAGCGGCGGAGAGTACAAAGTAATGGGCGATATTAAGAAGCAGAGAAAGAAGTATGAAACTCCAAGATTCCCTTGGCGAACTGACATTATGCAGGCTGAACTCAAACTGATAGGTCAATTCGGTTTGAGGAACAAGCATGAACTATGGCGGCATGAAACTATGCTGTCAACGTTCAGAGGAACTGCCCGCTCACTTATCGGAAAGGACCCTGAAGAACGCAAGAAGATGGAAGAGGAACTTCTAGCCAGATTGAAACGGCTCGGCATTCTGCCTGAAACAGCGGTCTTAGATGACGTGTTGGACCTAACGATTGAAGACATCCTTGAACGTCGGCTTCAGGCAATCGTACTGCGCAAAGGATTGGCGAAATCCGCCCAGCAGGCTCGTCAACTCATAACCCACGGGCACGTATCGATCGGAGGACAGCGGGTCAAAACACCAGGTCACATTGTGACCAAACCCGAAGAGAGCCAGATTGAGTACACGACCCAGAGTTCACTTGCGAATCCCAATCATCCATTACGACAAACTATCACGGTTGCGCCGCAATCAGAACCCGGTGCTGAAGCAGGGGGAGAACAATAGTGAGTTCAAGTAAGAAGAATGAAAAATGGGCAGTTGTTCACATCTTCAGTTCATACAACAATACGATCATCCATATGACCGACATTTCTGGAGCAGAAACCATTGCCAGAACATCCGGAGGCATGGTTGTCAAAGCATCCAGAATGGAATCTTCGCCGTACGCAGCCATGCGCGCAGCATCTTTAGCCGCGGATATTGCAAGAGACAAAGGTATAACTGCGATACACATCAGGGTCAGAGCTCCGGGAGGCGCGGGACCCAGAACTCCTGGTCCAGGTGCGCAAGCCGCTATCAGGGCCTTAGCAAGAGCGGGTTTCCGTATCGAACGCATAGAGGAAGTCACGCCTATCCCGCATGATGGTACAAGAAGGCCGGGCGGCAGAAGAGGAAGAAGAGTCTAAAAGGTTCAAGCCTTCCTTCTTCTGATAGAAAAATTGAAATAATGCACCAATGTCTTATTGAACGGCACACTAGTTAGCATGGAGTGTCCAACCAAGTGGAAATAAAAGTGCTTGAGAAAAGCGAAGAGCAATTACGCTTGTTGATTCGAGGAGTGGACGTTCCGTACATGAACGCTCTGAGACGGTTAGTGATCTCAGAAGTTCCATGCATGGCCATAGACGAGATTGTGATGCTTGAGAACTCCTCGATTCTGCAGGATGAGATCATTGCACACAGGCTTGGGCTACTCCCGCTCAAGACTGACTTGGACAGTTACAATCTGCCTGAAGAGTGCTCGTGCAAGAGTGAATTTGGATGCAACCTATGCAGAGTAACCCTTGCGCTCGAAGTTGAAGCGAAAGAGGGATCCAGAACTATCTATTCCGGCGATCTCAAATCGGAGAGTCAAACGGTCATACCGGTGAGCGAAAAGGTACCGATAGTCAAGTTGGCAAAAGAACAGAGAATAAGACTCGAAGCTTATGCGAGGCTTGGAAAGGGACGAAATCACGCCAAGTGGCAGCCGGTTTCTATGTGCACGTACAAGTACTTCCCCAAGATAATGATCAGCAACAAGTGCAACGTTTGCGGAAAATGTGTTGAGATGTGTCCTCGAAAGGTTCTGGTAAAATCTGGTAACAAAATTGAAGTTCGCGATCTCATGGCTTGCACGCTTTGCCAAGATTGTGCTGAAGCCTGTCCAACTCCACGTGCGATAGAAGTCTCCGGAGAGGAAGATGCTTTCATACTGAACATCGAGTCTACGGGCGCACTTTCGCCAGAACGAATAGTGACCGAAGCCGTGACGATGCTGGACAAACAACTGAAAGAGCTTGAAGGCCAAATCAAGGTGAAAAAGAGTGAGGAAGATTAAATCCACAAACCCTGAACTCATAAACGCAGTCAATCTCCTGAAGAAACAGAGCAGAGAGAATAATGTTGGAGTATGGCGGGACGTTGCTGAACGTCTGTCTAAGCCACGAAGGAACAGCGTTGCCGTGAACGTAAGCCGTTTGAACAGGTACACCCACAGGAGCGAAACAGTCATTGTTCCAGGCAAGGTCTTGGGCACGGGTCAAATTGGCCATTCTCTGACGGTTGGAGCTTTTTCCTTTTCAGCGAAAGCTAGAGAAAAAATAGAAGCTGCAAGGGGCAAGTGTCTGTCCCTTGACGACCTAGTCAAAAAAGACCCTAAGGGATCAAAAGTCAAGATAATTGGGTGAAAAACATGCAATCACCATCGAAACCGATAGTTGTTGTGAATGCTGACGGACTCATCTTGGGCCGAATGGCAAGCAAAATTGCCAAACGCTTGCTTACAGGGGAGGAAATAGTCATAGTAAATGCCGAGAAAGCCGTGATATCGGGGAGAAAGGGGAACAAAGTCACCGAAGCCAAAGATTTCCTTGCAGTTGGAGGCGTAGGTCAAGGTCCACTCCATCAAAGAAGACCAGACGGAGTTGTCAGAAGAACCGTTAGAGGAATGCTTCCGTTTAAACAGCCCAAGGGAAAGCTAGCTTACAAACATCTCAAAGTTTTCATAGGTGTCCCCGAGGAGTTGAAGAATAGTAAGATGGAAGCAGTGGCCGATGCTCAATCTAAAAAGTTGAAGTGTTCATATTTCACGGTTGGTGAATTCTCAAGAGAGATAGGATGGAATGAGGGTGAATAGGTATGCCTGCTAAGAAGACTTTGGTTGTCAGTGGAAAAAGGAAAACAGCAACTGCGAGAGCAGTTGTGAGACCTGGTATTGGAAGAGTTTACGTTAACATGGTTCCTGTGGAGATTTACGAACCTGAAATCGCGCGTGCGAAGATAATGGAACCGCTTCTGCAGGCCGGTGATGAGGTTTGGAAGCAACTGGATATGCATGTAAAGACCTCGGGCGGAGGTTACATGGGCCAGGCGGAAGCTGCACGTATGGCCATTGCGAATGCCGTGTTGAAATGGACCAAGAGCACTCACTTGCGCACGGTTTTCGCTGAATACGACAGAACGATGATCGCTGGTGATTCAAGGAGAAAAGAGTCTAAGAAGTTCGGCGGTTCCGGTGCTCGGTCAAGAGTCCAGAAGAGTTACCGGTAAAGAGGGTTGACACGGTTTGATCATACCCGTAAGATGTTTTACTTGTGGCAAGCTGATCGGCGACAAATGGGAAGAATTCACCAAGCGAGTCAAAGCTGGCGAAAATCCAGGCGAAGTGCTCGACAGTCTGGGTGTGAAACGTTATTGCTGCAGACGAATGCTTCTCTCTCACGCGGAGATTCTGGATGAAGTTCTTCGCTTCTACGAAGAAGCTGAGAAACGGAAAGAGGCTAGGAACCTTTGAAATTGAGCAGGGAGAATCTGATGGCCGCAGTGATCGAGGATGTCATCGCAAGGAAGGTTTTCAATAATCGCGGAGAAGAAACCATAGAAGTTGATGTTATCACTGCGTCAGGTTTCGGAAGAGTTGCAGCGCCGGCTGGGAAAAGTCGCGGAAAGACAGAAGTCGTTTATTACCCACAAGGCGGGGTCGAGCAAGCGATAAAAAGAGTCGACGAGCTTGTCGCCCCAGAAATAATAGGACTAAACGCAGACAGTCAAGAAGAGATCGACAAAACACTGCACGAAATCGACGGCTCGAAAGACTTCAGATCGATAGGCGGAAACACTGCCTTTGCGGTCTCCTTGGCCAGCGCAGAAGCAGCTGCAAACTCGAACAGTCTCCTCCTCTTCCAACATCTTGGAGGACACGTCGCCAGGGAACTTCCCTATCCACTAGGCAACACTATTAGTGGTGGACAGCACGCGCATGGGAAAAGCCCGGATATTCAAGAATTTCTGGTTCTGTCGTATGGCGCCGAATCCTTTCTAGAAGCCGCAACGGCAAATGTTATGGTTCACAAAAAAATCGGAGAAACACTCAGCAAGAAGGACAAGCTGTTCGGTGGGGGACGAAGTGATGAGGGCGCTTGGATCGCCGATGTGGACAGCGCAGAAGCCTTTGAAGTGTTGGCTAAAGCTTGTGAAGAAGTAAGCAACCAAATGGGTTTTATCTGTGGCGTGGGCGCCGATTTTGCATCATCGTCAATCTGGAACGCCAAAGAAAAGAAGTATAATTATAGCAGGGAGAAAAGGAAACGCGACACAGGCGAACAGTTGGATTACGTCGTTGACATGATCAAAAAATATCATCTTGTTTATACTGAAGACCCATTCGATGAAGAAGACTTCAAGAGTTTTGCCGAAATCACAAAGAAAGTCAAGAACTGCCTAATCTGCGGAGATGACCTGTTTACGACAAACAGTGAGAGACTTAATCGCGGCGTCAAATTACGCGCGGGAAATGCCATCATAATAAAAGTCAACCAGATTGGCACACTTTCAGATGCGTGGGAAACCATCGAAATGGCTCAGAGACAAGGTTACGTTCCGGTGATGTCTCATCGTTCGGGTGACACTTGCGATTGGCACATAGCTCAACTGGCCGTGGCCTACAAATGCCCCATAATCAAAACTGGAGTCGTTGAGGGCACGCGCACAGCCAAGATCAACGAATTAATTAGAATAGAAGAATTCTTGGGCGATAGAGCCAAAATGGCTGATCTTGAAATGCTTAAGGGAGGATAAAAAAGTTGTCGGAAGACGAAGAAATCAAAGATGAGGAAGAAGCAGAAGAAACTGAAGAAGTCGAAGAGGAAGTAGAAGAAGAAGGCAAAGAAGACGAAATTCAGGAAGAAGAGGTACATCCAGTAGAGGCGGAAGAAGAAAAGCCTGAGGAGCCGGAAGCAGCTGCAGAAGTTCCTCCTGCAGAGGAGCTCTTGTTGCCACAGGATACTTTGTTGTCTGCGGGCATTCACATAGGAACGAGAATGAAAACAGGCGATATGGAACAATTCATATACCGCGTGAGACCTGACGGGCTTTTCGTATTGGACGTCAAGAAAACTGACGATAGAATACGTGTTGCAGCCAAATTCCTGGCAAGATTCGAGCCCTCCAAAATAGCGGCTGCGGCGGCAAGGCTTTACGCACAGGAACCAGTTACCAAATTCAGCCAGGTCACTGGAGCAACCCCGGTTGCTGGACGATTCATACCGGGATTGCTATCAAATCCTTTGTACCCCAACAGGATAGAACCCGAAGTGCTCATAGTCTCCGACCCTAGAGCCGATTTTCAAGCGGTCAAGGAAGCGTCTTCGGTTGGCATACCCGTAGTGGCACTGTGCAGCACTGACAACGAGTTCGTCGGTGTTGACCTCGTTATTCCAACCAACAACAAAGGTCGTCGAGCCTTGGCTGTCATATACTGGCTACTGGCAAGACAAATACTGCGAGAACGAGGCGAACTAGCTCCGGACAAGGATCCGCAACTAACGATAGACGATTTCGAGGCCAAGATCACTAGGGAGGAGGAGGAAACCTAACCGAATGGTTAGGGTTCGAAATCCCTGTCAAGCCGGAGCCTTCTACGAGGGAAACGCCGAATCGCTGAAACGGCAGATAAGGAACTGTTTTCTCAACAAGCTCGGACCTGGGCAACTTCCTACAGTGGTTGAAAACGGCCCAAGAAGCGTCGTAGGGCTCATTTGTCCACACGCGGGCTACATGTTCTCTGGACCTGTCGCCGCACATTCATATTATCAATTGGCCGTCGATGGAAAACCTGATCTGGTGTTTATTCTTGGACCCAACCACACTGGGTTGGGCAGCGGTCTGGCAGTCATGAACGAGGGCGTCTGGCGAACACCTCTAGGCGATGTTGGAATAGATGCTGAAGCGGCCAATCAGGTTGTGCAAGAATCAAAAATCGTTGATGTCGATGAGGCTGCTCACAGCTACGAACACTCGATCGAAGTTCAGCTTCCTTTTCTTCAGTATCTTTACGGTGAAGGATTCAAGATTGTTCCCATCTGCTTCCTGATGCAAGACCTGAACTCAGCGCGAGAAGTTGGAGAGGCCCTTGCAAAGATCGCAGCTCAGAGGAATGCTGTAATCATAGCTTCTTCAGATATGACCCATTACGAACCTCAGGAAAAAGCTCAGACCAAAGACTTGAAGGCCCTTGAAGCCGTTAGAGCGATGGATGAGGCTCGCTTCTATTCCATCATCGAGTCTCAACGCGTAACCGCGTGCGGTTACGGGCCGATAGCGGCTCTAGTCACCGCGGCAAAGTCGTTGGGTGTTAAAGAGGCAAAATTATTATGCTATAAGACCAGTGGAGATGTAATTGGCGACTACTCCAGCGTGGTGGGGTACGCCGCCGTGTGTTTCAAGAAATAGTGGTGTCTGATGGGGGTCGTTGCCTCAGCTCCCGCGAAAATAATCCTCTTCGGAGAGCACTTTGTCGTTTACGGGGAACCGGCAATCGTTTTGGCCATCGACAGAAGAGCTTATGCGACGGTTGATTTTAACGACGACAAGAGTCTTCACGTGAAATCAAGTAACCTGAAGTTGAAAGGTTGCTTCAAGGACGGTATGTTCAAGGTCGAGCAAGGTGACGCTCGAGAGGCCAGGTCAAGGTTTGAACCGGTCAGGTTGGCTGTTGAGAAAGTATTGGCCAAACATGGTGCCAATGTTGGACTGAACGTAGAAATCAACTCGACCGTTCCCGTCGCGGCGGGGTTGGGATCTTCGGCCGCGGTCGTGGCGGCTGTAACAGCCGGCGTTGGCGCTCTGTTGAAAGTGAAGATGTCAAAAGAAGACGTTTTCGCAATCGCCCTAGAAGCCGAGAAAACCGTGCATGGAACGCCTTCTGGAGTGGATCCTGCCATAGCTACATATGGCGGTTCAATCTTGTTCCAGACAGACACGGGCTTCAAACCTCTCGAAGTGAAAGCACAAATACCCTTAGTAATTGGAGATACGGGTGTTGAACGGTTTACACGAATCCAAGTTGAAAAAGTTCGAAAAATAGCTGACAATTATCCGCAGGTAATGGAGCCTCTGATGAAAGCCGCACGGGAAATAGTTCTGAGAGGCATAGACGCGCTCAAGGAAAACGATCTTGACACACTGGGTGAATTGATGAACATCAACCAAGCATTGCTGTACGGAATAGGAGTCTCTGATGAGTCTCTTGAATGGTTGATAAACGCCTCCAGGAAAGCCGGCGCGCTGGGCGCAAAACTAACTGGTGCAGGCGGAGGGGGATGTATGATAGCCCTAGCAAACGATGAAAAACTTGGCACCGTGCAGGACGCAATCATGAGAGCAGGAGGAAGACCGTTCATGGCCAGAAAAACAGATGAAGGTGTAAAGATTGAGCGAACCTAAACCCACGATATTGAAAATCGGCGGTTCAGTGATTACTGATAAGAACGGAGAACTAGCCGCAAAAACCCATGAAATAGACAGACTGACGCAGGAGATACAAGAGGCAAAGGTCAAAAACCTCATAATTGTTCACGGCGGCGGAAGCTTCGGACATCCAGCAGCAGAACGTTACGCCCTCAAATACGGTTACAAGGAAGAGTCACAGAAGATCGGTTTCTCCGAGACTCATCACTACATGACAGTGCTCAACGGACTTTTCATGGACTCACTGATATGGCACAACGTTCCGTCTGTGAGCATCACACCATCATCATGTATAATCACTGAAAACGGACGAATCAAAGATTTCGAAGACACACCTCTTCGAAATCTGCTGAAAATGAACTTCACTCCCGTCCTCTATGGCGACACTGTTTTCGACACTAAACTGGGCTTCACAATTCTGTCCGGGGACCAGCTTGTTTCGGCGCTTGCCCTTCGATTCAACGCTGGGCGCATAGTGATAGGCGTGGACGAGGATGGAGTGTACGATGCTGATCCGAAAGTTGAAAAGAATGCGAAACTGTTCGAGCATTTGACACTTGAGGAATTGAAGAAACTTCAAAGTAAGCTCGGGAAAACGATCGCTCGCGATGTCACTGGAGGCATGGGTGGCAAAATGGCTGAGTTAGTCCCTGCGGTTGAGATGCACATTTCAGTGACTGTCATTAACGCGCTGAAACCTCGTTATGTCTACAAGGCTCTTCGAGGAGAGTCTGTCCAAGGTACGAACATAGAGAAGGAGTAGACTGTTGTCAGAAGAAACGACGAGGCGTAAGGCGGATCACATCCGAATCGCGTTAAACCGTGACGTTCAATCAAAAACCGTCTCTTCCGGGTTCGAAGATGTAAGCTTTATCCATAAGGCTTTGCCAGAAGTTGACAGAAAGGACGTTGACCTATCAACCAAGGTTTTTGGACACAAATTTGCAGCGCCACTCATTGCAGGCGCCATCACTGGCGGAACGCCCGAGGCTGAGAAGATCAACGCAACAATTGCTGAAGCAGTAGAAGAACTCGGACTAGGCATGGGCGTCGGCAGTCAGCGCGCCGCAATCGATGACAAGCGGCTTGAAAAGACCTTCGCGATAACTCGAAAGAAAGCACCGACCGCATTTCTCATCGCAAACATAGGTGGCATACAATTGGCCAACGGTTACGGCTTAAAGGAAGCAAAGAAAGCTTTGGAGATGATAGAAGCAGACGCCTTGGCAATACACTTGAACGCGCTGCAGGAAACAGCACAACCAGAGGGACAGACCAATTTCCAAGGGGTTCTTGAACGCCTAAGCCAAATCGCCGACAAACTGGACAAACCTGTCATAGCAAAGGAGACGGGCGCTGGCATTTCCTTCGAGGAAGCAAAGAAGCTTGAAGACGCTGGTGTGAAAGGCGTTGACGTGAGTGGTGTAGGTGGAACCAGTTTTGCAGCAGTCGAATACTACCGCGCGAAAACAGGTGACAACAGTTCCAGAAATGGGTTGGGCTCGATGTTTTGGGACTGGGGAATCCCAACTGTCGCGAGTATCGTTGAAGTATCTCAATCGGTGAAGATTCCGATAATCGCTTCGGGAGGAGTACGCAACGGAGTCGATGTTGCGAAAGGTCTGACTTTGGGTGCCAGCCTTGCGAGTCTTTCCCAGCCCATTCTTCAGTCAGCAATCAAAGGCAAGGAGGAAACCTGCCGAACGCTTTCATTGATGCTCGATGAACTGAGAAACGTCATGTTCCTCGTCGGGGCAAGTTCTGCTGGACAGCTGCGGAGAACCCCGGTTGTTATCACGGGAAAAACCTCGGAATGGCTGCGAGTCAGAGGCTTCAACCTCGAAAACTACGCGCAAAGGTAGGGTGTCAATATTGAATATTGAACGAATTCTTCAAGAGAAAGCCCCGATCATCAACAAGGCCGTTGAAAAATACATTCCGCGCGTCTTCTCCAAGAGTGCTCTCCTCTTCAAGCTGAGTCCACCCAGGTTTTCATACAACTTGGAAGCCTTGAACAAGGCAGTAGCGGAGCCCATATGGGAGTTTCTCGATAGAGGCGGCAAGAGATGGCGGCCAACTCTGTTCCTCCTTGTCTGCGAGGCATTGGGTAGGAAAACTGAAGACTACGTTGACTTTGCGATAATTCCTGAAGTTGTTCATAACGGGACCCTAATGGTTGATGACGTTGAGGATGCCTCTGAATGTCGTCGAGGGAAACCTTGCACCTACAAGATCTATGGTTTGGACATAGCCGTAAACGCAGGCAACACCATGTACTATCTGCCGCTTCTTCCATTGATAGAAAAAAGAGGCGATCTGTCACCTCAAACAGTCAGCAAGATATACGAAACATATACGCAGGAAATGATCAACCTAAGCATTGGCCAAGCAACCGACATAGCGTGGCACAGAGGTCTAGCAAACGCTGACAATATCAGCGAAGAAGACTATCTGCAGATGTGTGCCTACAAAACAGGAACTCTGGCAAGAATGTCAGCTAAAATCGCGGGGATACTCGCCGACGCGAAGGAGAAACTTGTCGAGAAGCTTGGGCGTTACGCTGAGAGCGTGGGCGTTGCCTTCCAGATACAAGATGATATACTCGACCTGACTAGCGAAGAATTCGCCGAAAAAAAGGGTGGACGAGGACAAGACATTACTGAAGGGAAACGTAGCTTGCCCGTGATTCGCACTGTAAAGATGGCCAAGCCAGAGGACAGGAAACGGTTGATCGCAATCCTCAACATGCACACTTCTGAGCAGGCGCTTAAGGATGAGGCAATAGCCATCATGCAGAAATATGGCTCAATAGACTATTCCAAGCAAGTAGCAAGAGCGATGGTTAAGGAAAGCTGGAATGAAGTTGAGAAGCTTCTGCCGAATTCATCAGGGAAGGAAAAACTAAAAGCCTTCGCAGACTTCTTGATTGAGAGAAAAATCTAGAGTGTAGTAATATTGAACCCCAAAGAAGACGCTAGTCTAAAGGAACTTATTCGCAAGTCTGCCTTGCTCAATGCTGTCAAGCACGATGGCAACGCGCAGACAGGTCCCGTTGTAGGGAAGATACTGGGCGAAAAACCGGAGTACAGAGACAAAGTCAAAGAATTATCTGCCTTGATTAATGAAATAGTAAAGGAAGTCAACGGTCTTTCTGTTGATGAACAAAAGCGCATTGTTGAGCAGAAGTGGCCCGAGACACTCGTAAAGGAAAAAGCTGAAGAAAAACATCTTCCTCCTTTACCAAACGTAGACAAATATCACCAAGTGGTTACGCGCTACGCGCCCAACCCTGACTGTGTATTGCATCTGGGATCAGCCAGGGCTATTGTGCTCTGCTATGAATATGCACAAATGTACAAGGGCAGGTTTCTGCTGCGGTTCGAAGACACCGATCCCAAGCTAAAGCGACCTTCCTTGGAGTTCTATGATCTGATCAGAAAAGATCTAGCTTGGCTTGGATGTAAGCCGGATGAAGAGTATGTTCAGAGTGACAGAATCCCAATATACTACGAGTATGCCGAGAAATTGTTGAAGGCTGGCGACGCTTACGTTTGCACGTGTAAGCATGATGATTTTCGAGAGAGAATTCTGGAGCAGAAACCGTGTGACTGCCGTGATCTTTCCGTAGAAGAGAATTTCGTCCGCTGGAAACGAATGCTCGAAGGCGGGTACAAAGAAGGCGAGGCGGTACTTCGAGTTAAGACCGATCTGGATCACCCGAATCCGGCTGTTCGCGACTGGCCTGCTGCTCGGGTCATTGACACTGAAAAATTCCCTCATCCAAGAGTCGGGAGCAAGTACAAAACTTGGCCGCTCTACAATCTTGCCTGCGGAGTCGACGATCACCTCATGGGTATAACCCACATAATACGAGGTAAAGAACACCTGACCAACGAGGTCCGTCAACAATACATGTATCAGCATCTTGGCTGGAAATATCCTGAAGCCATACACTATGGACGTCTAAAGATTACAGGAGCGACTCTGAGCAAATCAAAAATTGTTCAGGGAATGCGGGAAGGAATCTACACGAGTTGGGATGACCCTCGGCTTGCGACTTTTGCGGCGTTGAAGAGGCGCGGAATACAACCTGATGCGATCAAGAAGATGATAGTTGACGTTGGACCGAAGACATCTGACGTGATTCTGAGTTGGGAGAACCTTTACGCTTACAACCGCAAGATACTGGATCAGTCGACAGACAGATACTTCTTTGTTCAAAACCCCATCGAGTTGACAGTGAGAAAGGTTCCGAAATCCTTTGATGTGAAGCTCGGCTTGCATCCAGATCATCCTGAAAGAGGATTCAGAACCTATCGCATACAACTCCCCGAAGGCGGCGATTCCGTTCTTCTATGGGTTCCAAAAAAAGACGTGGACGCATCCAAAGTGGGAATAATGCTTCGTCTTATGGAACTCTTCAACGTTAAGATCGAGAAAGCGAATATGTATTCGGCCGAGGGTGTTTTCGTGAGTGAATCATATGAGGATGCGAGGAAAGCGAAAGCTCAGCTGATTCACTGGATACCCGTAGGAAACGACTTTCCTTGTAATGTGGTGATGCCTGACGCAACTGTCACTGAAGGAGTTGCAGAGGGCGTCTGCAAACGACTCAAACCCGACGACATAGTACAGTTTGAGCGGTTTGGTTTCGTAAGGATTGATCAGGTAAACACCAAGTTGGTTGCGTACTTTGCTCAGAAATAGCTTTGAGGAAACAACATGCGAAAACAGGACAAGATAATCATTTGGCCAGCGTACTTCGACTCTTCAAGAAGCAGAATTGATGGAAGGCGAATTGCAAAGAGCGTCTCAGTTGCTTCTCCTAAGATCACTGAGATAAAAGAAGCTGTCGAAGAACTCGGCCTTTCTTGCGAACTGGTTCCTGACGTCGGTTATCCAAAGATGCCGTGGGTGAAAGCCGGAATGCTTCTTGTTGAAAAGAAGAGATCAAAAAGTCAGACTATAACAATGATTGGAAGGCAACTTCTGAAAATTCGTTCGGCTTCTCAGACAAAGCAGAGTGTTTAGCTTTTTTCCGAACTCACTTTGACGGCGTTCAGAATTCCGTGCTGCCCTGGTCGAGATGTTATTCTCGCTTGACCGAGCGGCGTCTCCACGACAGCGCCTTTTGTGATGACCCCTCGACGGTTGTAATCGATGTTTGCAGGATTCTTGACGACTCTTACCACTTCAGTTTTCTCGGTTTTCCCCGTTTTTGGGTCAGTAACGCACACCTGTTTCTCGGCTAGGATTTTGATTTTGAGGTTTCCGCCTCTTCCTCTTACCATCTTTTTCTTCTGTTCTCCCATCAGGGTTTCAGCTGGGAACGTGCCTTGTTCGTACTTTCTTTTCTTTCGATAGCCGTGCCTCTTTCCACCTGATGGTTTTTGTTTGTGCATGTCGCCGTTCCATACGGACATTCTTTAGTTCTCCCGTGTTGTCAGATTTTGAGTGTTGAGTATCACCGTTCTTCCAAATATAAGCCTATCCGTTGTTTGACGCTGGATTGTCTTGCTTGGGAAATTCTTCGAAAACATGTTTAAGTTCTCTCTTCATTGACGTTGTGTCCAAACTCAAACCGAAGTAGTCCGCGAAGTACTCTGTTGTTCTGAGGAGCATGGATCGTCCGCTCCTTTCGCTTCCAATCAAACCCATCTCTTTAAGCATCTTTACGTGGCCGTAGGCATGATGCCCCCTGACCTCGATTACTCTCTTCTGTGAAATAGGTTGTCTGTAGGCTATGTATGAAAGAGTCTTCAACGGACCAGTCGACAGCAAAGGTTTGTTCACCAATTTCCTGACAAGTGGTGTAAAATCGGCTTTCAGCTGAAGAACAAACCTTTCGCCCTTCAATTCCAAGACTTCCAACGCTGTTTTTCTGTTCGCGTAGTCCTGCATGAGCGTCGCGACAGTTCTTCTCGCCCGGTTTTTTGATCTAGTTTTCAGAACTGAGCACAGTTCATTGAGGTCGAGTGGGCGTCCGGCAACGTAGAGCGCGCCTTCTACTAGCGACAAGTCGCTGAGCTTGTCCTGAGTCTGTTCTTCCTTATCTTCGCTACTTGAGTCAGGCGACGCTTTCTCCGTTTGCTCCAAGTTTCAAATCACCAACTGTTACGTAGATTTCTTCAGTCTCTTCGTTTTGCCAAAGACTCACTTTGCCTTCCTGTGCAAGGAAAAGCAGGAGAATGAATGTTCGAATCGCTTCGAGCCGTCCATAGCCCTTGATAATCGTTGAAAACTCGATGATACCTGCACCTTTAACTCTCTCCGACAATGAAGTGAACAGTTTTTCCATTTGAACCTCAATCTGCATGAGGTACAAGTCAATCTGCGGAAGTAGATCTGAGGCGGTTGGAAGGATCGTTTCTTCCACTGGCTTCATGGGACGAAGAAGCTGTTCGCCTTTCAGTACGTCGTCTAACACTTCCAGCAGGTTTCTGATGGTTGTGGATGTAAGTTCATGTCTCAACGGTAGAAACAGTGGTGGGGGAAGGAAGTCCATCGGAGGTCTGGGCGGCGGTGGAGGTTCTTCGAGTTTCAGAAGAAGCTTTGATTTCATAAGGTAGATGAGCGCGGATGAATCAAGAGCCACTCCTGAAGCTCTGAAATCTACTTGACCTGTTTTGTTCATGTTTTCAAGAAAGGATGTTAGCAGGTATGCAATGTTGACGTCCCAAGGTGTTAGTTTTTCGAGTTTGTGGAACTCGAAAAGTATGTTCCATGGTGGGAACAGGTAGAAAGGTTTCTTCAAAGTCGAGGATGACATTAGCTGGTTGCCTCCACGAGTCTTGCTGAGATGATGTTTGATACGCCGTTACGCATGTAGGCCCCGTAGACTCTTTGGGCTTTGTTAACCATTTCAGGCTTCAATGTGATTACGATGAACTGTGTTTTGTCTGACTCTTCTATAAGGAGGTCGCCGAGTCTTGAAACGTGAAGTGCATCCAAATGAGCATCGATCTCGTCAAGTATATAGAAGGCTGCTGGTGTAAACTCTTTCAAAGCGAACAGAAACGCTACGGCTGAAACTGAACGCTCCCCTCCGCTGGCTCCACTGACGACTATCGAGGGTTTGTTGGGGAATTGCACGATCATGTCTATGCCGCCTGCGAACGGCTCGTCAATTTTCTCAAGCGTCAAAGTGGCAACGCCGCCTCCTGTCAGCTTCGCGAAGTATCCTTTGAATTTCTGATCAATCTTCGTGAAGGCGTCCATGAAAACTCTGCGCTTTTTCTGTTCGATTTTATCCATAAACTGCAGTATGGCTTGCTTCTCCTTCTCAAGTTCGTTCATTCTCATTGAAAGTTCCCTGTATCGTGAAATCTGATCTGCGTAATGTGACAATGCAAGTTGGTTCACTGCACCTATTCTTTCCATTTCGAGCTGCATCATCTTCATGGACGTTTCTGCTTCTTCAACCTGTCTGGGTGTTACAGGCAATGGCTGTTCATGTCCGAACATTTTGAGCTGGTTTCGATACTGTTCCAGCTGCAGAAGCGATGTCTGAGAGTTCAGTTGCAGTTGGTTGTGTAGTCGGTCAACCTGTTCATACTCCGCGTCTAGTTTGCGAAGTTCCTTGTCTATTTCGTCTATCTGACCAGTGAATTTCTTTGCTCCCTCTCTGGCTGAAAAAACGCTTTTTGAAAGTTCCACTCGACTCTTCTCAAGTTGCGACAATTCTTGTTTCAGAGTCTCTCTCTGTTGAAGCGCATCTTGCAGTTCTTTTTCGACTCTTCGAAGCTGTGTTTCAACTTTTGAAGTCTGAATCTTCGAGTTCTGATAGCCCACTCGTAGCACATTGTCAAACTGCGATTGAAGCGTTGACATTTCGGTCTGACTGGTGCCGAGCTTCTGTCTGAGAGTTATGATTATTTCGGACAGTTTTTCCCGTGTGACTTCCATCTCTTGGATGTGACCGGGATCTGTTTTCTTTCTTAGGGCCGAAAGTTCATTTTGGAGTTTTCGAATCTCTTTCGTGATTGTGCTTCTTTCGGCTCTGTGCACCCACATCTGAGCTTTTTCGCTCTCAACTTCTTTTGAAATTTTAGAGATGTAACTATCCACGCGTTTGACGTTTGATTTTGTTCTTCTGCTGCTTCTTCTCACTCGGTCAATTTCTCGATCCAACGTTGTGACAGCGTCTGTAAAACGTGCTATGTCAACGCGGGCTCGATCTGTTTCTTCTTGAAGGGTAGTTATGTCCTCGTTTCTTCTAGAAAGGTGCTGTTGCAGAGCGCCAACAGCTTCATCCAGGCTTTTTATGGCTTTTTCGCTCGGTATTATCGTTGAGAAGTCGATTGGGGCTCGGTAGTAGCCACTTTCAAAGGCACCACCCACCTCGTAAAGGTCCCCTTCAACCGTGACCGTTCTGTAGCCTTGCCCAGACAATGTGAAAGCAGTCTTGTCATCGGTCACTATCAACGTGTCTCCGAAAACAAAGCGAACAGCCCGTTCAAAGTTCCTTTCAGTTTTTATGAATGCTTCAGCAGAACCGCGCACTCCTTCATTCTGAGGGATTTTCAACGGTTTTGCAGTTGCTGCTCCTTCAAGAGGGATAATTTTGATTCTGCCAAGCTTCATTCTTCTGAGTGTTTCAGTGCAGGTGAAGGCCGAGTCGAAGTCCTTTACGACGACAGCGTCGAGCCATCCTACAGATGCTGCTTCTATCGCTTTCTGGAAGCTTTTGTCGATCTTGGCCAGGTTTCGAAGTCTACCATAGACGCCTTTGATAACGCCTAACTCGCCGAGTTCTTCTATGCTTCTGAGAGCTTTTTCCTCAGACGCCACGGTTTCTGCAAGTTCTCTTTGAGTGGCAAATTCCACAACTGCTTCGCGTGCTGAGTCCGCTATTTTGCCCGCTTCGACTATTTCTCTTCCAACGGCTTCCTTCTGTGCAATTCTTCTCTCAAGGGTGCGTTCCAACTCTTTGAGTTGGGTTTTCTGGTCCTTCTGGACTTTTTCAAGCTCTTGGTAAGATTTGTCAAGTTCTGACAGAGTTCCAGCGAACCTGTCTTTGCGGCTGCCAAGGTCTCTGAGTCTTCTTTCTCGCGACTGGATAGCTGTTTGGTTCTTCACGTATTCCGATCGCAAGAACAGTAGTCTCTTGTTATCGCTGTCGATTTTGAGTTCAATTTCACGGATTTTCTTGCTATTTTCTCCAAGATCGTTCCATAGTCGAGCTGCTTCTTGCGCGAGTGCGTCATGCTCAGACTGTTTCTCGTTTATCTGGTTCATTATTCTGTCGTAGTCGCTCTTCAAGTGTCTTATTTTCAGGCGGTTTTCTCGGATTTCCTTCTGGATGGCCTGGTGCTGTTCAAGGTTGTTTTCCCGGATTCTCTTAAGTCCTTCTAGGCTTGTCGTGTTAGAACTTATCTTGGTTGCCAGTTCGGTCAGTTTTGCTCTGAGTTCTCCGATTGTTATTTGCACTTTCAGTACTTGAGAGCCGCCTTCCTCAACTATTTCCGAGCTGAGCTTTCGCCATTCGCCTTCCACTTCTCTTCTTTTTGATCTGTATCCATCGCGTATCTGTCTTAGTTTGTCAACTCTGGAGCTGACCTTGTCGAGCTGAGCCGTTGTTTCTTTCACTTTTTTCTGGATTTCAGCCATCTCATGGGAGATTTTGATAGCTTCGAGTTGCTTCAGTTCGTTCTGTATGAAGTTGGCTCTTAGCAACTCGTTGCGTTCTCTTTCAAGATCATCAAGACGCTTCTGCACTTCATCGATTCTGCCCATCGCAGTGCGAATGGAGATGTCTGCCGCTCGCAGTTTTTCTTCTGCTTCGGCTTTTTCAGCGTCATATTGGCCTATTCCGATTAAATCTTCGATTATTCTTCTGCGCTCCATCGAGGTGATATCCGTTAGCCGAGTGATTGTGCCTTGCAGGATGATGTTCTGGCTGGTTGAGCTTATGCCGGCCATCGAAAGAATTTCCATGATGTGGGTTCGGGAGATTCTTCTTCCGTTGAGTCTGTAGATGCTTTGTCCGTTTCTGTAGACTTCTCGTGAGATCGTTACGGTCGTCGTGTCCACGGGCATGCGGCCGTCGGTGTTGTCAAATTGAATGATGACTTTCGCCATTTTTGCTCTTTCTAAGCCAGCTTGTTCGGAACCGTGAAAAATGAGTTTGGCAGCTGTTTCTGCACGGAGTCTCCGTGTGCTTAACTCACCTAACGAAAATAAAAACGCGTCAATCACGTTTGTTTTGCCGCTTCCGTTCGGCCCTGTTACTACAGTGAAGCCTTTGTCTAGAACTATCTTGACCACTTGAGGTCCGAACGATTTGAAACCTTTGAGTTCCATTTTCTTGATGTAAGGCATTCAGCCTGCGTCCTCATGCTCCGAAAGTGTCACTTCTCTCTTGCAGAGAGTTCTGTGACTTTTTATAAAAGCATTTACTACATCATTAAGCTTTAACCGTTATGTACTCTTTTGCGCTATTTCTCAGGCTTCCTCTTGTGCTTCAAAGTTATTCTTTTAACAAAATCTTTGATGCTCTGTTCTTCGCCAAACACCAATACTGAACCATCTTTCTGAATCCTGCAAGAGACATTCGTTTTTTCAGCCATTGCCTTCAGTTTTTCAACAGGCAGTTCATTTGTTGAAGCCACTCGAATCCACTTCTGCTGTCGTGGTAAACCAGGAATAAATCGTATTTCCTCCTGTTCCTCATCGCTGGTCTCTCTGCTTGCTTTGTCGATTCGTTTTAGCCATCCATCAACATATTCGAAGCCGAACTTTTTCTGTCCCTCAGAAACCAGATAGGATTCAACGTTCAACAGGTATTGTTCGATTTTCTGGATGTTTTCTGCACGATTGTCCTCTGTGAGCATCCGTAAGACTGTCTTTGCAGTTTTCAGGTCTTCCATTATGGAGGGCGGGATTGGCAGCTCTTTCTTGCGCAGTTCGACGAACATTTCTTCCAAGACTTTCCAGACTGCAGTGTAACCCATGTGGCACTCGCCGCTGGAACGTGTCTAGGTTATCAGTATTATATAGCGATTTTGTAGCAAGACAAAGAGGGTTTGAAAAGAGAAACACAAAGAAGAAAAAGATGAGGTTGAGGATTCTATCGCATTCCGAATTTTTCTTGGTACACTATCTGTTTGAGCGGTTTTCTGTCTTTTTTCGGTAGCTCGTTCTTCGCGTGTCCGATCGGCAGGATTGCTATTACTCTGTTGTCTTTGGGAATTCCGAGGATCTGTCTTACTTTTGATTCGGCAGAGTTCCTCTGATTCTTGAGGTCATAGACTCCGATCCATGAGGAGTGCAGTCCGAGGCTGTAGGCTGCTAAAGCCATGTTCTGTGCAGCTGCTGCTCCGTCTTCCACAAAATGGAACGGGTCTTCGGTCGCGTCGACGGTGACGGCAATGCAGAGTGGTGATTCCTTCAGTCCTTGCACGAAGGCTGTGGGAACCGCGTCGCTGAGTTGTTCTTTGGTTTTCTGATCCTTGATGACTGTGAAGTTCCATGGTTGTTTGTTTATCCATGATGGCGCCCATCTTCCGGCTTCAAGGATAGCTTCAACTTTGTCGTCGTCAATGCTGGTTCTCTCGAATCTTAGAACGCTGCGTCTGTTCTTTATTGTTGCTAGAACTTCATTCATGGTTTGATCCTTCCGTTTTACTAGAATATTCAAACGATGCGGTATTTAAAAGGTTAACTTACTTTTGACAGTGTCTAAAGTCGATCTTCGCCATGACAGATTGTTTTCTTGGGTTTTTTGATGATGCGAGACATGAATTCCCAATTCTATTTGTGTTTTCATAAGTGTTTAATTTCACCAGATGGTAGCTGTTGTTTGCAGGGTGAATTTGCGGATGAATGAACAGATCTTTCAAGCATGCAAAGAATTGATTGACGACGCAAAAAACGGATGCGCCGACTTAGTTTTTAAGGAAATATGCCTCGAGATTCTATCGAGAGCGCGGAAAGTATTGACTGAACGGCAATTCAAGAAATTGGCAACTTATGCGGCTCAAAAAATGAATGAACAGATGCCCTTTGAACTGCGAGAACGAATAGTTGTGGACAGATAACAAGCTTTCTTCACTCCTCTTTTGAACGATG
>CAZHZB010000005.1:20321-22090 GCA_964537045.1 uncultured Candidatus Bathyarchaeia archaeon
TCTTCTTGAGTTTCGATGCCTTTGCTCGCGAATCCATCTACGACGCCAACTATTCCTCGTCCTTGTTGGGTTTCAGCCACGATCACTTCCAGAGGATTCGCCGTGGCAGCGTGAATCGTGCACATTTCGGGCACTTTCTTGATTTTGTCGAGCACGTTTATCGGGTAAGCGTTTTTCAAATAGATTATGAAGCTGTGTCCGCAGCTGATTTCGAAGGCCTTTTTGGCGGCGAGCTGCCTCAATTCCTCATCGTTTCCTTCATGTCTCACTAGGCACGGTCCGGAGCTTTCGCAGAAGCCTATCCCGAACTTGATGTTTGGTACGGCGTTGATTAATGCTTCGTAGAGGTCTTCAACCGTTTTGATGAAGTGTGCCATCCCCAAGATCACGTTGCAGTTTTCTGGAACATCGACTTTGACTGTCCTGAACTCCAACATTCTCGTGTGCGCTCCTGTTGCTGATTTTTGCGAGGCTTAGATTTAAAACTTCGTCATTGAGGTTTTGCTCTCGCGATTTTGATGGCGAAAAGCACCGTGCCGATCAATACTATGATCGAGGAGGCATAGAACGCATTAACGTAAGCCGTGAAAGGCGATAGCCCGAGTCTTCCAACCTGCAGATCCGCGAAGGGTCCGCCTATTAGAATTCCAGCTGGCCCCCAACTGAGCGCCATAACAGTGTTGTATCTGCCGAGGAGTCTTCCTCTCTTGTCTTTCGGAATCATGTCTCCCGCGAAGACGAAGCCTACCGTTTGAATCGTCCAGAAGGATACGCCGTTCAGTCCGTAGACAAAGGACATCAGGGGAACGGAGGAGGCGAAGCTGTAGAACAGGGGCGTTACTATTGCGAGACTCAATCCAAATAGTAGAACCTTGAGTCTGCCGAATCTGTCGGAAAGTCTGCCTGCTCCTAGGCTTGCTATCATTCCGCCCACCGTCCATGCAGACACGACCAACGTCATCTGTGGATCACTGAAGTTAAGGCCGTTTGGAAGTTGTAGGAAAAGCAGGAATATCTGGCTGATTGAGGCTGCGCCCAGGATCATTACTATGAGCGAGATTAGAAACATCCAGTATTTTCTCTCGTTTTGTCTGTTTGACAGACTGTCTTCTTGTTTTGCAGTCGTTTGCGTGCACTGTTCTTCTGTCTTGTCGGTTTTGATTCGTCGTGACGTGAAGACCATAAGTGAAACGCCGGCGAGCAACAGTGCAATGACTATGTAGAAAATGGTTCCATTCAGGAATCCTTCACCATCGTTGTACAAGAAGCCGGAATAGAGGACCCCGGTCATTCTTCCTACAGAAGCAATGAAGTTCAACGTGCCTATCACCCTGCCCCGTATCTGCGGCGTCGTGACGTCTGTCAGCAACGCGGCCCAACCCACGTCTGACATTGACCAGAAAAACTCAAGTATTGACAGGCCGAAGATTATTGACAGTCCTGCGTTGAAGTTGTTGCCAGAGTCTCGAAGGAAACGGTGGATCAAGAAAACCAGTACGTAGGTGACTGCTGCTATCATTTCGCCTGATATTATCAGTTTTGTTCTGGCTTTGTACTTGTCGCATATTCTTCCCCAGAGCAGATTTTGGCCGAGGGAAGATCCAATCATGTTCAATGTTCCGAGAGCGGCCGTCCATGTAACGGTGCCCATTAACATGTGTAGATAAGGGATCATGAAGGTGTAGAATACTCCTCTTCGGAGAAATGTTATGAATTGGAAGACGCTGAGGTTGAAGTACGTCCTTCTGAAAAACGTTCTTTTTTCACCG
>CAZHZB010000006.1:0-19656 GCA_964537045.1 uncultured Candidatus Bathyarchaeia archaeon
TAAGTCGTCTTTCGCAAAATCTGCAACTTGGTTCTCTTGAAGGAAAGATGCAAGCACCTTCTGTTTGCCCATTACCTTGTCGCCTTCATTTGAGTTTGACGAGTCTACCTGGAAAACCCGAAACCGCACTTATCCTCTTGGACAGGAATTGGCAACCACCAAGTTTGAATGAGGGAGGCAGAACTCGTCAAACCTGAACAATCGTTTTCCTTGAAACAGCTTAAAAGACTGACCTTGAAGCGACAGTGGCTCAAAATAGAGAGGTAGGTTAAAGTGATGAGACGCAAACTACGATGTGCCGGCCAGGGTAATGTCAGTAAGCTTTATTGATTCTGAACGATATACGTTTTCCTTTGATCAGAATGATACTCGGCATTTGTGGAAGCCCCCGGAAACAGTCCACTGAATTCGTGCTTTCCGAAGCCTTGAAAATGCTGGGGAAAATGGGTTTTGAAACAGAACTCTTCACGGTCAGAGGGAAGAACATCGGGTTCTGCCAACACTGCGATTACTGCCTGAGAAAAAAAGAATGCAAACTGAAAGATGACATGTTTTTGCTTTACCCTCTGCTGAAAGAAGCAGAAGGTCTCATATTTGCAACGCCAGTCTACAACGGCGCGGTAAGCGGACAGACCAAAGTGATCATGGATCGATGTAGAGCTATGCTAGCAGCAGATCCAGATTCACTAAGAAACAAAGTTGGTATGGCGATAGCCGTGGGCGGAGACAGAACCGGAGGGCAGGAACTGGCTATTCAACAAATCCTGAATTTCTACGTTTTGAACGGTACTTTGCCCGTCAGTGGCGGCTCATTCGGAGCGAATCTAGGTGCTACTTTTTGGTCAAAAGACAGTCTGAAAGACGTAAAGTTGGATGAAGAAGGTTTCAGAAGCCTAAGGAAGACCGTGAACAGATTCGCCGAACTCCTGAGATTGAACGCCGTCAAGCATTAGATGTAGAGGTAAGCGACACGAAAGAAAAGAAAGGTGGCAAGAAGAAGAAGGTTGCTTGGGGAATCACAGGTAGCGGAGAGAAACTTCCGGAAACCGTCACCCTCTTGAAGGAGCTGAAAGAGAAGTACGAAAGTGAGGTTGAAATCAGAGTCTATTTATCGAAAGCAGGAGAACAAGTCACCAAATGGTACAAACTCTACGAATCATTGAAGAAGAGTTTCGACAGAGTCTCGGTTGAATCCGGCCCCAACTCTCCTTTTCTTGCAGGTGAACTTCAACTCGGAAAGTTCGAGTTCCTGCTGATTGCTCCCGCGACCTCGAATACAGTGGCAAAAATCGCCACTGGGATCGGTGATACTCTTCTATGCAACTCGGCCATCATGGCTTTGAAAGCCTTTGTCCCAGTTTACATCATGCCCAGCGACTTGAAGGAAGGAAATGTTGTAACAAAGCTTCCAGACGGAAAAGACCTCCATCTAAGGATAAGAAAGGAGGATGCTGAGAATACGCGGAAACTGGATGGAATAGATGGTATTTCCACGTTGAATAAACCTGAAAACATTCGCGACGTCTTCAAGAAGCATTTTGGCCCACGCCAGCCTTAACCAAAGCCCTTCTTTCCCTGACCAGTTGCAGCTCTTTTTTCAAGGAAATCCATGGCGACTAGGAACAAAGCTAAAATCCTGATAGCAATGAACTGATTAGTAAACCAAGATGATCAAACATGGTTGTTGCCGGGAAGATATTCAAGCTTTCTGATCCACTTTCCGTCGCGGATATTGCGTCAAGATTAGAAGGATACCGTGCCGAGGAAGAGTATGAAGAGGGAGACTACAAGTTCACGCTGTTGACAGAGGTTGTTGGGTTAGTTCCGAAAGGAAGCATGCTGAGAGGGATCTATTCTCATGATTACGTCACCCAAGTTTTTCACAGAGGCAAAATCTTGCCCACGCCCCGCACCGTCGAAGCAGTTTTCAGCTTTGAAGCACATGAAGGAACGACGTTCTTGACTGTTGTTGAAAAGAAGCGGGTTGCGAATTTTATCGCGAACAAGCTGAGCCAGATTCTGTTCGAGAAGGTAGGTGGAGTTCTGGAAGCACAAATCTCCCCTGAGACTTTGAAGGGTTTTCATCTCAAGAATCCAGAGGATACGAAGATCACTTTTTTTGACAATGTTGACATTCCGAACGTTGACAAGCTCTCCCTCTACGGTCCAGACCTGATAAACACATCACTTTTCGAGGATTATGGAAAACATGGTGACCTATGGTACGTTGTTGCAAGATCGAAGAAGTACGGTTATGTTGTTGGAATAACACGCGATGCATCAGTAACGATATTCAATCTGAGCGAAAAAGAACCCTACCTCGAATATGTGGCGAAAGAGATTTTCCCATTAGCGATAGAAGAAGAGAAGTAGAGATACAGCTTCGACAAAACGGTCTAATACTCGATTCCCTTTCGAGCTTTGAAACCCGAGTTATACGGGTGCTTTATCTCTATCATTTCAGTAACGAGATCAGCAGCCTGAACTATCTCTACCGGCGCCTTTCGTCCAGTTAGGACAAGTTCCATATGTTCTGGTTTCTTCCTTATCAGTTCCAGCACTTCTTTGATGCCAATCAACTTGAGATTAACCGCGACATTGATTTCATCCAATATCAGTACGTCGACGCCGCCTTTCATTATTTCCTGAGCTTTCGCCAAAGCTTGTCTTGCGAGGTCAATGTCAACCATGTCGGGCTTCTTTTCAGAAACAAACTTCCCCCTGCCGAAGGCTTCCAGCGTCAACCCGGGCAACTTGTCTACAACATGCAATTCGCCGTAATCAAAACCGCCTTTAATGAACTGTATTACGTAGACCTTCAATCCTCTTCCAACAGCCCTGAGTGCTAGTCCGAAAGATGCGGAAGTCTTGCCTTTTCCGTTTCCAGTGTAGACTTGAACAAGTCCTTTTTCAAGTTTCATTCTTCAAGGCCCTCTTCAAGAGTTTTCTAGCCGCCGACGTTGGATCAGTTTGCCTCTCCATTATCTCATGGACGAGTTCATCAAACTCGCCTTTTCTCTTCAATTCTTCGATCACAGAATTCGTGACTCTCTCCCTGATGGCTTCTACGAGCTCCGTCTCCGTCTTTGTTCGCAACAAAGCCTTCTTGCATTCGACATTGCCTTCCAAGAAACATCTGTGCTGCTCGATCTGTCCGATCAATTCAGGGATACCTTCCCCAGTCAACGCTACGGTTCTCAGCACTAGCGGTTTCCATGGTCTTTTCTTGTTGTTAAGCTGAAGATTCGACTGAATATCTATTACCGCTTTGTCCGCACCCTCACGATCAGCCTTGTTCATGACAAAGATGTCTGCGATCTCCATTATGCCCGCTTTAATTGCTTGAATATCGTCCCCCAGCCCAGGGGCATGGACAACGACTATCGTCTGTGCAACCCTGATTATTTCTACTTCGGACTGCCCTGCCCCGACCGTTTCAACTATGACTATGTCTTTTCCACTTGCATCAAGAACCCTCACTGCGTCTTTTGTCGCTTTGGCTATTCCGCCAGCATAATTACGGGTTGCCATGCTTCGTATGAAAACGTCCTTGTCCATGCAAAGCTCCTGCATGCGAATCCTATCGCCGAGGAACGCGCCGCCTGTGAAGGGACTTGTGGGATCAACGGCAACCACGCCCACTTTCTTGCCAATTCGCCTGTATTCCTTCACCATTTTTTCGATCAATGTGCTCTTGCCTGCGCCGCCTGCACCGGTTAGGCCAATGATGTGCGCTTTGCCAGTGTGGGGGTATATTTCTGCAATCAGTTTTTGGGCTTCCTGATCGTCGTTCTCAACTATGGTTATTGCCTTGGCTATGCTTCGGCGGTTTCCGGCGAGAATCCCTTTGGCTATTTCTTCGGTTTTGGTCAACGCGTCAGCACATCTTGTTGCCTAGCTCTTTTTGGAAATATTCTCCAGCACGTATTGTATTATCGTTTCCGTCGGCGTTCCAGGTCCAAATATCTCTCTTATCCCGAGTTTCTTCAGTTCTGCTATGTCTTCTTCTGGGATGATTCCTCCGGCGAAGACCATCACGTCGGTCATGTCTTGGTCTTTTAGAAGCCGCATTATCCTCGGGAAAAGTGTCTTGTGGGCCCCGGAGAGTATACTTAATCCAATTACGTCAACATCTTCCTGCAGTGCCGTTTCAGCTATTTGTTCAGGTGTCTGTCTGAGACCAGTGTAGATTACTTCCATTCCCGCGTCTCTTAATGCTCTTGCGACGATTTTCGCTCCGCGGTCATGACTGTCCAGTCCTGGCTTGGCAATCAATACTCTAATCTTCTTTCCTTTGTGCACGTTCATCGCCTCTAAATCACGATTAACTCCTTATATTCACCGTAAACCTGGCGCAACACGTCGTTGATTTCACCGATCGTTGCGTAGGCTTTCACTGCGTCAATCATGGTCGGCATCAAGTTTTCATCTTTTTCGGCAGCGTGACGCAACTTGTCAAGGGTGTCTTCGGACTTTTTCTTGTTGCGTTCGCGCATCATCTTGTGAAGACTCGCAATTTGTTCTTTCTCGACTTTCGGGTCCACGCGCAAGAGTTCTATCGGGATTTCTTCTTTGTCTATCTTGTAGTCGTTGACCCCGACTATGGTACGTTTCATTTCGTCAACTTCTTTCTGATACTTGTATGCGCTGTCGGCGATTTCTTTCTGGAAGAATCCTTTTTCGATGGCCACTATTGCGCCGCCCATGTCATCGACCTTTCGAATGTACTCGAAGGTTCTGTTTTCCATCTCATTCGTTAGTGCTTCGAGGTAATACGAGCCTGCCAAGGGGTCAATTGTGTCTGTTGCCCCGCTTTCGCGAGCTATTATCTGTTGAGTCCTCAATGCGACTCGAACTGCTGCTTCACTAGGCAAAGCTAGAGCTTCATCGAAGGAGTTTGTGTGTAGTGATTGAGTGCCGCCAAGCACGGCGGATAAGGCTTGAATCGTGGTGCGAGTGATGTTGTTCAAAGGCTGTTGAGCCGTGAGCGTGCACCCCGAGGTCTGAACATGCATTCGCATCCACATCGATCTCGGGTTCTTAGCGTGAAATCTTTCCTTCATCAACTTTGCCCATATTCTTCGAGCAGCTCTGAACTTTGCTATTTCTTCGAAGAAGTCGTTGTGCGCCGCGAAGAAGAACGAAAGTCTTTGGGCAAAATCATCGACTTTGAGTCCTCTTTGCAGCGTTGATTCTACGTAGCTTATTCCGTCGTAGATTGTGAAGGCTAGTTCTTGAACAGCGCTGGCGCCTGCCTCCCTAATGTGATAGCCACTTATGCTTATCGGGTTCCATCTCGGTAAGTGTTTTGTACAGTATTCTATGATGTCGGTTGTGAGTTTAACCGCTGGTCTTGGCGGGTAGATGCAGAGTTTCTGAGCGAAATACTCTTTCAGGTTGTCGTTCTGCGTCGTGCCTCCGAGCTTTTCTCTGGGCACGCCCTGTTTGTCACCGACGCCAATGTACATTGCCAAAAGCATTGATGCCGGACCGTTTATCGTCATGGAAGTCGTGACCTTGTCAAGCGGGATCCCATTCAACAGTACTTCCATATCCTTCAACGAAGAAACGGCAACTCCGCAGATTCCCACTTCTCCCTCTCCCATTGGATGATCTGAGGCGTAGCCCAAGATAGTGGGATAGTCGAAAGCAATGCTGAGACCAGTTTCTCCTTCTTTGAGGAGATACTTGAAACGCTTGTTGGTCTGCCCAGCCGTGCCGAAGCCTGAAAACTGGCGCATGGTCCAGAGGCGTCCTCTGTACATTGTTGCATGAACACCACGCAGGAATGGGTACTCGCCTGGGAAACCTAAGTCACGCATATAGTCAACAGACTCTATGTCTTCCGGCGTGTACAAACGTTTGATCAAAATGCTCGAAGTATTCTTGAACTCCCCCTTCCTTTCTTTGGACTGTTTGATCCAGTTTGACAGTGTGGTCTGTTCCCAGCGTTCACGTTCCTTTCTCAGTTGATCGACTTTCTTCTCATCGAACATTATCTCATCTTCTTGCCATGGGCGCAAATTGTTTGAAAGTACAATACCACCTTTGAACCTAAGAGGATATTTTCTTATCGGTCCAAAAACATCAGTCCAATCAATCTCACTCAACCATGAAACATAAGAAGAACTTGCCAACAAACCTTTAATCTGCGAGCATGCTGAAAAGTTTTGATATCGCCCGAAAAGAGTTGAAATCCTTGACGAAAAAGAAATTTCCAAAACAAAGAAAAATAGCACGGCCGGTCGAGATCTTTGACTACGACAGAAAATGGCCCTCGAAATTCCTAGAGGAAAGAACCAAAATCATGGGCGTCATTGGCGATACGGTTGTGGAAATAGAACACGTTGGCAGCACGGCTGTCCCAGGCTTATGCGCCAAACCGATTATCGACATTATGGTAGGAATTCGCAAATTGATTGATGCAGAGAACTGCATCGAACCGCTTGAAAGCATAGGCTACGAATACGTGCCTGAGTATGAAGTCTCGATCCCGGAACGCCGGTATTTCAGGAAAGGGCCTTCGGAAATGCCCAACAAGCACTTTCATCTACACATGTTCGAGCATGGAAGCGACTCTTGGAAACGCCACTTGCTCTTCAGAGATTATCTGAGAACACATCCTGGCGCAGCGCTCGAGTACTGTGAGTTGAAAAAGAGGCTTGCCGTCAAGTACAGACTGAACCGCGAAGCCTACACCGAAGCCAAAACGACGTTCATCGAATCAATAGTCTCCAAGGCCAAGACAAGTCAAAAGTCACGTTGAAATGCTGTATGATCAGCAACGGTCTTTTTGGCTGAAAAGCAACCAAAACACCCCCTACCCCCCCTAGGAGGGGGTATTCTTTGCCTGAGTTTTGGGTTGGGAAGCGCGCGCGTCGGGATCTATCGGACTTCTAGCAGGGATGCTGCGGCTGAGAATCCCCATCCGTAGCCTAGCATCAATATGACATCGTCTTTTGAGAGTCGGTTTGTGGAGGATATTCTTTCGAGTATGAATGGTAAGCTGGCGCCTGCCAGATTTCCATGTTCTCGCAGGATTTCATGTGATTCCCGGAGTTTTTCAGGGTTGATTCCATGGTTTTCGGCTAGAGCTTCCAGTATTTTTTGGCTGCCCGTGTGAACTGCCCACTTCTTGGAATTCATGATCGTCTCCTCCTTGTTTTTTCCAAGAAGCTTTTCAAGTGCTGCACTTGTGTACTTGACTCCGAGTTTCGGTATTTCCTTGCCTAGGTTTGAATGGAATCCGAATTTGAAGGGCTCGGGCAAAGAAGCAAGTGCGGCGTAGCCCGCTAGATGATCGGTTTCTCCCAAGTTTGTGACTTCGACCGTTTTCTTGACCGCCAGACCTTCATCACTGTTTGCTACAATTGCCGCGGCGACTCCGTCTCCGAAGAGGAAGTATTCCATCGTTGCCACCCACTTCTTCAATTCATACTGCCGTCTGCCTTCGTCTTTGATCTCGTTGATTTGGGTGATATCTTGAACGAGGTCGATGCCGTTCACTTGATTCTGGAACCAGAAGGAACTGACCCCACTGACGCATATTAGAACGCTATCCTTTGGGTTGGCTGCCAAGTGGTCCTCTGCGAGTTGCAGAGCCTTGGGAAAAGCGGTGCTGGCGATTCCCTGAACGTTCACGTGTTTGATGTATGGGTTGAATCCGATCTTTCTGACAAGAAGTTGGCTTAGCCCCGGGCTTAGAACAGGGTTTGCGTCATAGGTTGCGATGAAATAACCGATTTTATCCATCGCGACTCTGCTCGTTTTGACTGCTTTTTTGCTGGCCTCATAGCATAGGTCGACGATTTCTGGGTCGCTTGGAAAATTCTTATGCTTTGTGCCTGCAGACTTGCTTGTGACGAATGCTCTCTTGGAAACGCCCAAGTTTAGCACGTTTTGAAGGACTCCAGACGGAAGTGTGCATGGAAAGGTTTCAATCAATTCCTCTGTCGTGTACTCGTTCTCTGGCAGAGCCGTAGAAATCTGCAGAATGTTCATGTCACAAAGTTTGACATGGAAGTTATAAAAGGATTTGGACTACTCCCAGAATTCCCACTCCACCTACTGTGTGTTCGGTTTCTCAGCAAGATCGCACTACTTACGAAATGATCGTTGTGGAGCGCAACTGAAGCGAGTTTTGAACATTCACAACCGTGGATTTGAAATCACAAACGTCATATAGTTGGTGAAATCACGTAGATAAACAACTTTTGGACTTGAGGTGGAAGGTTGAAAAAGGTCGGAATAGTTGCTGGAAGCATTTCAAGATTTGACAATCCAAGACATACTCTGCAAGAGGAAATGTGCGCAGAAACAGTCAAAATGATCCTTGACGACGTTCCTGAACTCGAACTCGGAGATTTTCTAAAAAAAGGCTACGCATGCTGCTACTCGTATTTCAGCGACATTCTTGAACAGCAACAATGCATGCACTGGATAATCAACGATTACCTGGGCTTATCAGGCGTTGCATCTTATCGTGTAGAATCCGGTGGCGCGACACCGATCGACGCAATAATCAATGCTGCGTTGTGGATACGCTCAGGCATGTTCCCCGTCGTCCTAGTGGTCGGATGGGAGAAGATGAATGAGCTGCCTATCCAGAAGGTCAACGAAGCAATTGCAATTGCTGGAGACACTGACTGGGATTTTGTCTCAGGTTTCACGTACAACGCTTTCTACGCAACTATGGAGGCGAGAAGAATGCACGTTTACGGCGACACAGAAGAGGATTTGGCTGAGATCTCGGTGATGTGCCACAACAATTCCCTTGAAAACCCATACGCCCAGTGGCCAGCCCAGCACGGATTCGGCAAGATAACGGTCGACGATGTCTACAAGTCTCGGTTGATCTCGTGGCCCTACAGACAATACGAGTGCGCAATGACCAGCGAAGGAGCTTCTGCAATACTCTTGGCCAACGAAGAGATGACAAAGAAACTTACTGACAACCCAATCTGGCTCACTGGTGTAGGCTTCGGCTCTGACACTATGAGGGCAGGAGACCGTCCTGACAATCCAGCTTGGAAAGGAGTCTACCCAGAAGACGAAAAAGTTTGGCCAAAGAACATACCCAAACCAATGTCACCATATCCAGATCTATTGAACTTCGGTTCATTGAGAACATCTGCCAGAATGGCCTACAAGGACGCAGGAATCAAGAATCCGCGAAAAGAAATCAGTTTCGTAGAAATCTTTGATCCGTACGCAGGCGTAGTCTTGGCAGGTCTTGAAGACTTTGACTTCTGCAAACGTGGAGATGGAAAGAAACTATTGCGTGACGGCGTTATTTCGAGACACGGTGAACTGCCGATTCAGTTGAGCGGTGCCTTGACAGCTCAAGGACATGCTGTTGGTTCAACGTCAGTGGCACAAGTTGTGGACAGCTACTGGCAACTGAGCAGCCAAATCGCAAAGAAATGGGGTGCACCCGGCAGACAACTGAGCAAACCAAAGAAAGCTTTCATTCACGGACACGGCGGCACAGGATGTCAGGCAGGTGCCGTAGTTCTGGAGGTGTAAGAAAATGAAACAACCAGGACCAGAAAAAAAGATCAAAGAATCACCGTACGATGAGAAATGGTGGGCAGAATGGGAACGCAAAGGCGGATGGAGACCCGAAGGCTGGAAAATAGTCGAAATGAATGATGGCCCCACACTGAACGAACTGAAACCAGAGAAGTTCCTAGTCGTGCACAGACCGCACGGAAGTATGTTCCATCACAGTTATGGGAAAACGTCAAAGTTTTTCATCGGTTTACTCGAAGGAAAACTCTATGGCACAAAATGTCCGAAATGCGGTCTCGTCTATTGCCCGCCGCGTGCTCACTGTTTCAATCCGAAATGCAGGCTTGAAGAGACGAAGTGGGTTGAGCTTCCCAAGAAAGGAGAAATCCACTCTTACACCATAATGGTCATTGCGTGGCCATCGATGGCACACCTGCAACCTTTAGTCGGAGCGATGGTGAGAATCGACGGAACAAACACGTGCTTGCCGATGACTATGCGAGACGTAGACCCTGAAAAAGTCAACATAGGCCTGAAAGTCAACGTTAGCATTGCCAAAAAACCCAAAGGCGATCTACTCGACATCTATGCAGTCCCCGCCGAGGAACCTGTTCCTCCAAAGAGAACACCTGAAGAATTGAAGCGCTTCAGAGAAGACATGGACAGGACAAGAGCGTGGGTCAAGAAGAAGTTTGGGACAAAGTAACTATCGAAAACCCAACGTCAATACAACTTCTCTCTTTCTCTTTCATCTCTTTTTTTCTAACGTCTGATTGGCTCGAAAAGTTGACGAGATTTATATACTTCCCCAAGCAGAAGTCCTATTTCTCGGTGAATAAGTCACAAGGGTGAGAATGCATGAACGGAAAACCTCTTGCCTCGATAGTCTCCGCAGGCTTGTCAAAGTTTGGCAAACTCGAAGGACTCTATGCCAGAGAGATTTTCTCCGAAGCAGCAAAAGAAGCCTTTGACAATTGTCCAAAGCTCGACCCACGGAAAGATATTGAAGCCTTGTTCGTCGGCCATATGGGAGAGTCGTTCGAGCATCAAGGCCACACTGGAGCAACGATGGCCGACTGGGCAGGTCTTGGACACGTCGCGGCCACAAGAACGGAAGCCGCCTGCGCCTCCTCTGGTGTCGCGTTAAGAGCGGCGATTTGTGCTGTGCGTTCTGGGTTAAGCGACGTGGTGATGGTCGGAGGCGCCGAGAAAATGACCCACAGGACGACAGCTGAAGTGACTGAATACCTTGCAATGGCATCAGATTATCCTTTCGAGCAGTGGAACGGAATCACTTTCCCAGGACTCTACGCGTTGATGGCAACGGCGCACATGAACGCCTATGGAACGACTGAACGTCAATTGGCGACAGTCGCTGTTAAGAATCACTATCACGGAAGCATGAACCCCAAAGCTCAAATGCAGAAGGAAATAACCCTCGAAACCGCACTGTCATCTCGCATGGTTGCCTGGCCCCTAAAACTGTATGACTGTTCCTTGATCACTGACGGCGCAAGTTGTCTAATTCTGACGAAGCCTGAACTGGCACACAGATTCACGGACACGCCCGTCCACATCATAGGGAGCGGCCAGGCGAGTGACACCATCGGCCTGTACGAGAGAAAGAGTCTCACCTCACTCGAAGCCGCAAGGGTCGCTGCAAAGAAAGCCTATGGAATGGCACACGTCAAACCCGAAGACATTGATGTAGCAGAGGTTCATGACTGTTTCACGATAGCCGAAATCCTAGCCTACGAAGATCTCGGATTCTGCAAAGCTGGAGAAGGCGGAAAACTAGCTGAAAGCGGTGAAACAAAGCTTGGCGGAAGGATACCTGTCAACACGAGCGGGGGTCTGAAGGCAAAGGGGCATCCTGTCGGTGCCACTGGAACAGGACAGGCGTACGAGGTTTATCTGCAACTCACCGGACGTGCCGGCAAAAGACAAGTGAGAGACGCAGAGATAGCACTGACCCACAACGTTGGCGGGTCAGGTGCCACTGCAACTGTCCATATCTACAGGAGGTCATGAACATGAGTGAACAAACTCCCTTCACTATAGAACAATTCTACAAACACATTAGTCAAGGAAAACTGCTGGGCGCAAAATGCCGAAAGTGCGGAAAAGTCCACCTTCCACCAAGACCACTGTGCGAAGGTTGCCTCTCGAAAGAATTCGATTGGACTGCTTTGCCTACCAAAGGCAAATTGTTGACCTACACAATCATTCACATTGCACCAACGCAGTTTCAAGCATCAGCTCCATACGCTGTAGGTATTGTCGAGTTTGAAAAAGACCTGAAACTACCAGGCATGATTCAAGGAGTATCATTGGAACAAATAAGAGTAGGAATGGACTTGACGATGGAATTCGGAACCGCCGCAGCCATTCAACCTTGGCCTCAATGGCCCAAGTACTACTTCAAACCAGTGACGAATTAGATCAAACCTAGGACTTTTTGGTTTGCGTACGCAACGCGATTGGCAGAAGACAACCTCAAAACCGCATAGAAGGCAGAAAAGAATTCCAAGAAATCGAAAGAGCGTCCAAGAACGCAAAACATAGAACTAGAATATAGCAATCGATTTATGTGAAAGCATTGCAATCAAGTAATAGATAGATTGGTTGGGTTTTCCATGAAAGATATTGAGATAAGAATTATTTCTGAGCTTATGAAGAACTCGAGACGTAGTGACAGGGAGCTGGCAAAGGTCCTCAAGGTATCTCAGCCGACGGTAACGAGAACCAGAGATAGATTGGAGAAGGAGGGGATCATCAAAGAGTATACTATGATTCCTGACTTCGCGAAACTAGGCTACCAGCTTATGGGCTTCACACTCGTCAGAATGGAAGAAACATTGGGCAAGGAACAGTGGGAAGAGGTCAAGAAAAAGACGCTTGATTTGGAGAAAAAGAACCCTCATGCCTCTCTGATGGCCTTGAATGGAATGGGACTTGGAAAAAACAGACTCTTCGTCACTTTCTATGAGAACTATTCGGCCTACAGCCGAGCCATGACCATAGTGAAGGAAATCCCTTTTGCTGACCTGAATAGAATTGACAGTTTCCTTGTGGACCTTAAAGACGAAAGCACATACAGATTGCTGGACTTGTCCACCATAGCCAACCACATTCTGACTATGAAAAAAAGTGAAAGTGTTCACCCTAGAAGGAAATAAAACATCATAGGCAATCTCGTCAGGTAATATTAGACACCTTTCGATTGCGCTCAATAGAAGAAGCAACAGTTCTCCCGACCTCCCCCGACCTGCAGGCATCCTCCCTCAGTCGTCTCTATGGAATGTCCACGAAATTTCCTTTACATGCGCGCTCTACCTCAAACCTACGTGATTTTCGAAAATACCTACTCACATCGCGCCCTGCAAATTCTAGAAGGACAGGACTTTTTGGCTTTTCTCTATCCACTTGGAGAGTCCAGTTATCGTTCCCATTTTTGTTCCTTTGACCAAGCCTTCTTCTGTCAATCCTCTCAAATTCATGCTTGTATGGCAGACGTTGACGTCTGCGCCTACCTTGACAAGGTCTGCCAGCATTTTTTCTATGTTGTAGAAACCTTTCGCGGGTTTCTGTCCCTTCTTAGCTGCGTTTACAGCGTCTCCAATAAGGAAAATGTTGACTTTTGTCTTTACATTGGAGCAGGACAATGCTTCTGCAAGTCTTAGAGCGTTCCAGATTCTCTCGTCTCCGTAGGGAGAACTACTAATAATCATCGTTAAGATCTCCATTAGTCCAAGCTCTCCATTTTCTTCTGATTCATAACTATGAAACAACAAGTAGAAAGCACTTGTCGCGTTCGGATAAGTCTTGCGATTGGTACACCTCCTGTTTGCTCGAGGTTCCCGCGCGCGGGTGCAACCAGAGGTTCAAACGCTTAAATTCAAGAAGACAACAATATACATAATGAAGCGAAAATCTTGTCCAAAGAAGAAGCAAGAAAAATGGAAATAGAATTGTTTGAGCAAGAAATCCTAGCATTGAAAGGAGAAATCCGAGAGAAAGCTATGAAGTCTTATCGTCGACTTTTGAAGACCGTGGACAAACCTGTTTACCTGATCAGAGCATACGAATGATTTTCCGCTGTAAGCTGGCTACTCAGTCGACGACGTGGTTGACGGTTGATATTTCTTGAACCAGTTGAAGCCGAATTCTTCCATAAATCTGAGGTACTCATCATTTCCCTCGGGCATAAGATCGGCTCTGTAATGAAGACCGAAATAACGTTGCGCTCTGTTTATGAATCCATTCTCCTTGACTCTTTCGGCGCATCTTGAAGCGAATTCCTCTCCATGAACAACTCGACAGACCTTGAGTAGCGCTTCCAGTCTCTCCTCCGTTACGGGCAGCTGTGTGTCTCTGTATTTCTCGTTGTACACAGCCAACAATTGATAATCTTCCATTTCATGGTAACACTCTGAATGAACAACCACATCAGCACCCAACTTCTTAGCCACCTTTGGTCGAGAGGTGGGGTATCCGAGACATACTAAAACAACTGGAAAAACTCCTTTGGGCAAGTTCAGCATGGCTTGAAGTTCTGAAGGCATATCGATTACCGTGCCAATATACACTGACCCGAGTCCCATTGAGTCTGCGGCTGTACAGATGTTCTGTGCGCAAATAATCGTGTCCTGAAAGGACACCCAGAAATGGCGGAATGAGCTTGTTGCAGTGAAAGGAGCAACCTCCAGCTTGGCCCATCTTTCATTGCGATGCAGATCGAGACAAAACAGCAGCAGTACAGGTGCCTTTCCTATGAAATCTTGTCCACATATTTCTGCTAGTTTCTGCTTCTTTTCGGTACCTTCGATTTTTATTATTGAGTATGGTTGCAGATTCCCGGCTGTAGGAGCATGAACTCCTGCTTCAAGAACTGTGTGCAGAATATCCTGCGAGATCTTCTTGTCAAAAAAACTCCGACAACTGGATCTCTCATAGAGCAATCTCATGGTTTCATTTGGAAAATACGGCTGATTGTCATTCGACTTCTTCAACATTTTGCTGGCTCCTATTCGGATTGTGTCTAGTGCACGTAACCGTTCCCTGATTAAATAAACTTGGCGAAAATCTTGATGGATGCAGTTCTGTCAATTCACGCCTGCACTTTAAGATGCAGTCAGACATCAAAAATACTTCGGTTCCTTCTGGCAATACAGTCTTTGATATCGTCAGATGTAACTTAGGGACGCCGGAAGGTGGACAGGTCGGAGGAGGAGGAAGCGTGGCGGTTGGAGCATATGCAGGACAAGCTGGTTTTTTCTAGTCTTCTTTCTCTTCATGAACGAGTTCGTCTAGAATTTGTTCGGCCGATCTAATGTGAATTTTCCTATTCTTCAGTGCGGTTGTTTTTTCGATCTCTTTGAGATGCCAAGTCCTTTTTCGATCGTAGTGGATGACCAATATGAAACCCGCTGAGATAATAGAGAAGCCTGAAATCGTCAGGATAAGTCCCAAGATGGAGGAATAACTGAGCACTTGTTGGATGTTGAATGGATTGATGATTGGTACTCCAACCGTCATCACGGTCACTATCAGACCGCCCACAAGCAGGTTCACGCCTACGATCATCATCAGAAAAGCTAGGATTTCATTGTGAGCGTTCTGCTCAGCCTTGATGTTGTGCCAGTCTTCGATTGACAACCGTTTCAACCCTGGAAGAGACTCATACAAGATTCATGTTGCAGAAATAGTAAAACTTGTGATTCCTCAATAAAGATTCAGAATCCTGTTTCCACACAAACATAACTATTATAGAACGCGGAAGGCTATGTTCACACAATGCCCCAAACGATAAGCACCGCACCAGGAAAAAAATGTAGACTCCATATTTTTCGCAATGTGATCTTTGGTAGGCGATGCATCCGCTCCGTGCGCACGAGGCCATCCATGAGATATGGGTCTTTCATTTCTTATATGAAAAACTGAACCTAGAAAATGAACACTACTGTCTGCTGTGGCGCACGGCATGCGCATTTCCAACACTCTTATCTAAAAGTTTCGTTGTAACAGTCAGGAGGAAATGCAATGAAGGGAAAGACACTAGGCATCCTTGCATTATTGATAGTTGTTATCGGTATCGTAGTTGCAGTTGGCATTGCTAACAATAATGCTGTATGGCAAACGGCTGGAGAAATTTCAGGCAAAGGAAAACAAGACACGACGGAATTCAACGTGAGCAACAAGTGGCGCGTAATCTGGAAGATTGACAATGATACTTACGACTTCCTTGTGGCAGTCTACATGAAGGATAGTAGCGGATATTCCGTCGTTGCGGAAACATATGCAGCAGACATGAATTCAACAATAGGTGTCATCCCGGTGGATTACACGGGCAGTTTTATCATCCGAGTAGTCACATCCGACGACATCGGATGGAGTTTAAAGATCCAAGAATTCACCAAACCAACCTAACAGGCATATATCAAAAGTCGCTTGCGCAACAGCAAAATGGGCCATATTATTTGTTGTAAGCGTGTACAATTTGTTTTAATAAGAGTAGTTTCACCTCTATTACCTACTTCAATCAGGAAAAACCATCAATGTTGCTTCAAGAGGTAATCCTAGAGAACTTCATGAGTTACGAATACGCTAGGGTACCCTTCAGACAAGGCGTCAACATCATTTGCGGACCCAACGGTTCAGGCAAATCATCACTTTTGCTGGCCATATCCGTTGCGTTAGGGCAGTCTTATACTGAAAGGTCCAAGAAATTGAGTGATCTCATTCGATGGGGAAAGGACCAAGCACGCGTAACTCTGGTCCTTGACAATACGAGCAAAGGCAAAAACAGGCCCGTCCCAAAGTACAACAAAGATCAAATCTTTCTTACACGCGTTCTGCGAAGGGACGGCACGTACTGGTTCTCGCTTGAAAACCGCGCCGTAACGAAAAACGACGTTCAAAGATTCATGGGAAAGTTGGGCGTTGACCCGGACAACATACTGATCATAATGCATCAGAACATGGTCGAACAGTTCACAGTGCTCTCAGTACAGGAAAAACTGCGAATAGTCGAAGCAGCGGTTGGCCTTGAACCATACCGCGAAAATGTTGTTCAGGCCCAGAAAAAGTTGACGCGCATTCTCAGTCAAGAGGAGTCGATGAGCAAGCTCTTGGAATCTGCTCAGCAAACGCTCAACTATTGGCGGGAGCAATACGACAGATACCAAGAGAAGAAACAGTTGCATTCAAAAAGAAGATTCTTGGAAAGAGAGCTAGTGTGGGCTGAGGTTGCTAGGAAAGAGGAGACCGTAAGGCAGTTGGAGCGTGCTAGAAAGAAGCAGCAGGAAGTCTTGAACGAGATCGGAGAGAAAACCAAAGCCGCAAACGGTGACCTACAAACCCAAAAGAATGAACGAGATAAACTGAAAAATGAATGGAGAAGACTATTCGATGAACGCCTAGAAGCCGAACGTCAAAAAGCAGGCGCCTCATCAGCAGTTTCCCTCTACGAGGAATTGTTGAAAGAAACATCAATGTTAGAAGCGATCACCAATCTAGGCAAGAGTGCATTTGACGAGACGCAAGCATCGAAGAGGACAGTTCAGATAAAGCTTTTGAGAAGCGACCAACTCAAAGAACTCATTCAGAACTCGAGGGAAAACGCGTCTAAGCTGGACGCTGAAATAGAGCGAAGTCAGACGAGGTCAACGAACTGGGAGGAAGCAACCGAGAAAGTCGGTGACCAGATTCTTAACCTTCGAATCGAACTCGCAGTTCTGAAGTACCGCACTGAAAGTGCCTCATCGAGTCTACAGGATTTGGAAAGAACCCATAGAGAAGCAAAAACCCGCCTGGAGGAAACCATAAGCAAGGCCGAAGCTGTCGGCGCAAAAGTGGCGGTGGTGAAGGAGCCCAGCGAAATCCTTGACGAAATTCGCGTAACAGAAGGACATTTGGCTGCACTTTCAGACGTTTCCGAAGACGTTGAACGAATGTACGAATCCTATTCGAAACTTTACTTAGAACTCAAAGAGAAAGCCCAACTAGTGGCCGAGAATCGTGAAAAAACTCTGGAAGAAGTAAAGACCAGAATGCAAGCGTGGCGAACAGTGATAGAGACTCTCCTGGACCGAGTCAATCTCGAATACCAAAGAACACTCGGACAAGCCCAAGCTGTAGGAGAGATCAGACTCGCTAACGGACAAGACATAGAAGTAGCCGGGCTTGAAATCCTCGTCGGCTTCAAAGGCGGAAAACCAGTGCCACTTGACGCCTACACACAGAGTGGTGGAGAAAGAACAACAGCAACGATGAGTTTTCTGCTAGCCCTGCAACAACATGTACGATCTCCGCTCAGAGCCGTGGACGAATTCGACGTGCACATGGATCCGAAAAACCGTGAAATGATAGCACAGATGCTCGTAGCAAGGGTGAACGATTCCAGCGCGCAGTACGTTGTCATTACGCCAAGCCAGATAAGCTTCTCAAAGGAAGGAGTCAACATAATTACCGTGCAAAACATTGAAGGCAAATCTATAATCAGAGGAGTAGCCTGATGCAATCAAGAAAAGGGCAGGAGAAACTCGGCAGAGAAAAACTCCACCGCATCATTGAAACGTGCAAGTCGGTTGATGAGAGGTCCCTCGACCCGTTTCTGATTGACATCAACAGCAACATAGGCACAGTGAAACAGTACTTCCCGGAATGGAAGATTCCTGAAGACCTGTGCCTCGACGCTGAAACGTTGCATAGTCTAGCCTCCATCATAAGACTCCAGAGCGAATGGGTGAAACACAGGTCAACATCACTGTACACAGACCCATTTCTGCTCGAAGACAAACTCAAACGAATGGAGAAAGGAGAAATCGCGAGAACCTTACTGAAAGCATGGCACCCCTTGATCGAATGGGAACAGATTTCGCTTCACAGCATGGCAGAAGCGATGAGATACTGGAACAGCCTCATACCGATTGAAGAAAGGTGGAAGGAAACGCCCCCAGAACAAGTCGGCATGGGCTCAGCCAGTCGTGAAGAACTAGTTCGTCAGAGGATATTGCGCGAAAAAGCATTCTCAGAAGAACTAGAAGACTTCTGGCAAAAACTCAAGAAAGCAGTAGTAGAAAGGGGCGAAAACGAAAGGATATACTACTGGGATTTCATTGGTGCAGACACATACGAAGAGACCGTGGACAAGGCCTATTTGACAAGTTTTCTCGTAACCTACGGTTACGCCACCTTGGAAATCCACCCGTTGGAAGAAGAAATGTTCCTGGTGCCCTATGAAAAACCCTTAGCCAAAGCAGGAATGAAACAGTTGATATCCGTGCCCATATCGGTGTCATCGACCGACTGGCAAAAGTGGAAACGAGGAGAATTGAAATGAGCAAGAGAAAAGCCACTTACGCCAGCAAATTGAAACGTGCAACCCACATGCTGTTTTTCAAACGCCATGCCAAACCTGGCGTGAAAGGTTGGGAACTTCGCAAAGCTTTGGGCTCAGACTATCCAAAAGTACTCAAGATACTTGACGATTACTTGAAGAATCTAGACTTGGAAGTAAAGACCGTTTTTGAAGAAGATAGGAAAACAGAAAAGCCTTCTCTGGAGAAGCTGGACAGAGCAAGATTCTACGTGGCACTACGAGGCGACCTAGTGCCTAAAGAAGCGAAAATGGTAGGATGGAGGATAGACGACTTCGCAGGATTGGCAATTGCCATTGCTTACATTATATCAAAAAAAGGCAAGGCATCGAGAGAAGAAGTTGAAACACTCCTGCGAGAAAAACTTCCAGGATGGAAAGTGGGACTAAACATTGAGAGATACATCAGATACGGGTACTTGACGCAAGATGAGGGCGGTCAACTTTACTTGGATTGGAGGACTCGTGCAGAAGTGGATCAAAAAGCATTGATCGACCTGCTGATGGGTGCAGAAATAAAAAGCTAGTCAAACAAGCAGAAACCGTCGCAGATGTCTATTTGCGAATTTTGTGATAGACAAAAGCCATTCCGTCGAGGATTATCAACGCAACCAGAATCAGCAATGGGCTTCCCAAGAATTGTGTCGCAAGAGAGTCATCTGTTGCCCAAACGGCCCTGATGAGGGCAGATAGTAGAAGCAAAAGATAGAGACTTGATCTGACTGGTGGTTTCATGTTCTCGATGCCTTTTCTTTGTTTCACGTTAT
>CAZHZB010000007.1:0-4919 GCA_964537045.1 uncultured Candidatus Bathyarchaeia archaeon
TCGGACAAGCTGGGCCTACGAATTTGTCACCGAGAGTCCTCAAGTCGAAGTTCAAATCAAAGTTCCGCTCTCACTAGACATGTACGAAGCCAGACTCTTCCTCATGGCAAACAATGCCTCAGCAAGCTACACGACGCTCGACGGTGTTCCCTTGGCACTGGAGTCAGGACTATACGGAAACAGAACAGGCAACATTGGTGGTTACAACACTGACAGCCAAGGATACCAAGGAGCGGCTTTCGCCAACTGCGACAATTTCGGTCAAGACATGCTGGTTCGTTTCAACTCAACCGCCGGAAAAAGCCTGTATCACCTCGTCTTCATCGGCGAGAAAGGCACCGGCAACATCAGCTTCCTAGTGAAATCTTCTTTTGATCAAGGGTTATCGCCTGTCGAAAATCCTGACAGAGTTTTTCCAGAGGAAGGCGCCAACATTACATACGTTTCCAGCATTACAGATCTTGTCAATGCCACTCTACAGTTCTCAATAGACCATTGGCAAACAAACTTCACCAAAATGATGAACGTTCTTGACGACAACAGAACCTGCAAAACAACAATACCGCCACAACAACAAGAATCACATGTTCTCTATCGAGTTGAAGCCACCGATGTTCTTGGTGAAATCCTGACCGCAAACGGAAGCTATCGCGTCGCGCCCACCGAAAGAACCTACTTGGACAAACCAATGTACCCAGTATTCTTCAACGAATCACAGATCGCGATAGGCCGTGAATGGAGCGTGATCTGCCCTCTGGAAGAGAATCACAGCTATCATGCTTACTGTTACGGCGAATGGGTCAACACTGGCAGTGACCCAATAACAAACTATGACATGTACCTCTATGACCCCACTGGGCAAATGGTGGGCTACCACACTCCGTCAGCTGGTCTCCCTCCGCACCTTGGAACAACCATCGGTGAACCCTTCTTTGTCCCACAACAAACAGGAAACTACACCTTCGTAATATCAAACAATCCGTTTGCCAGCAAAGGTGCACAGCAAGCAACGTTCATGATAATCGAAGACGCCGAATGCAACGCGTGGCACCAGCGCTACCTCGAGGGAATGAACAGCCAAAGTCTGCCAACTCTGAACACTTCTTGGGCATACGAATTCATGACTAACAGCCCGCTCACAGACGTATACGTGAAAGTCCCTGAAACGCTGGACATGTACGAGGCGAGGCTCTACTTGATGACCGATCCTAAATCCAAAAACCAAACACTACTGAACGATGTTCCTCTGGCATGGGAACTCGGACTGTACGGAAACAAAACCAAAGCAGATCCGGTAGTCGGAGGCTACAGCCTCGACAGCAAAGAATACCGTGGCAACGCATATGCGAGCTGCGAATTCTACGGTGAAAACATGCATCTCAACTTCACCTCACCAACGAATCAGACAACTCTGTATCATTTGGTCCTCATAGGCGAGGTCGGCAACGGAATCGTACAATTCCTAATAAAAACAGAATTCAACAATACACACTTAACACCCAACACAGTTCCCGGAAGAGTGTATCCTGGGGCTAATACCACTGTCGCTTACATGGCCGCTATGGCTGAATTGGACAGTGCAGTTCTCAAGTACTCAATTGACAACTGGGCAAGCCTGAACACAACGAACATGTCTCTATCCAACGGAACCTGCACAGGAGTGATACCAGGACAGGAAGCAGGCACCACAGTTCATTACATTGTCATAGCAAACGACACACTGGAGAACACTCTGACGGTCAATGGAATCTACACCGTGAAATATCCTTCCACACTGAACTTCACCTCAATCCAAGACAACGCCAGGCCCGGCGAAGAGATAACTTTCAAAGGCACCTTGACACCGGCCATCAAAGACATGCCCGTTACAATCTACTTTGTCTCGGCCAATGAGACAAACGTAACTGCGTGCTTCACCTCTGAAGACGGAACGTTTTCAGGAAGCTTCAAACCCGAAACAGTCGGAACATGGGTGGTCTACGCATCCTTCAACGGCAGTGCAACTGTCTACGATTCACAAACATCAATGACGACATTAAGGGTCGAGGAAACCATGTTCTCAAAATATTCTCTTTACATATTCGGAGGAATTGGCGCCGTGACCGCAGTCGGAATAGTCATATACATCAAAAAGTCAAAAGCATAGTTGTCCCTGGCGCTCTCGCAAACATTTCAAACTCAACGAACATTGACGTGCATGACCTGCTAAAGCCCACCGTTTGTTCTAGGCTATGATCATAGATAGTTGTGATACATATTCTGAATTCATTAAGACTATAAACCTCAGATTCAGATTCTGTTACAATAACATGTCGATCCCAGTACGCAACAAAGAGGCAACCTCAAAGAACCAAGCGTCTTTCCCTCTCATGGTCAAGAAAGTGGAGGTTGCCTCAAACAGTCATAGGAGAAAGCATAGTTGGCCGTAACACTCGAAAATAGGGCTCCTGTAGCAGTGATATCCGCTTCTGCTCAAGCGAAAGCACTGAACGCCGAAAACGTGACCAACATTGCACTCAGTTTTCTCAAGAGAATAGGAAACAAAAGCGGTCTCAAACCCAAGAGGGTCACCCTGGAAGAGAACTTGTTCGTGGTCGAAGTTGAAATGAAGAAGTTCTCAGCCGTCGTCAGGGTTGACTCAGAGTCTCATGAAATAAGAGGATACGAGATACAACCAAAAGCCGAAGAGTCTTCATCTCTGCCAATTTCGCCCAAGATATTGATATTGATTTTCGGCATATCCGCAGCTGTTCACGTACTCATGAATTTTGTGCTGAAAATTGTTGGAATCTAGGCTGCTTGGCGCGTTGTTTTTCAGTCTTTGACAAAAGAGGATGCGTGAAGTTTTCACGCAGACATGCCAGTCGTGTCTGTTACTGTTTGGAAAGCTTCTCAACCATGTCGAGGACTTTGAAGTCTCTTTGTTCTTCACGATGTTGGAGCGACTCGTATATCTGAAGTGTTTGTTTAGCAGCCTCTCTCCAAGTGAAATATTTTAGTACTCTCTTCCTGCCGTTTTGTCCCCATTTTTTAGCTCTTTCAGGATCGCAAAGGACTTCCTTTATTCCCCATGCGATGTCAGCCGCGCTTCCACCGTTGACGTGTACACCGTTCTGCTCTGGACCATGTGGGATGGCTTGCTCTCTGAATCCAACTACTCCTTGGGCTCCGACAATTATCGGCTTTCCCATAGACATGGCCTCCAAGCTTACTATTCCAAATGGTTCATATACAGACGGAAAGATGCAGACGTCTGAAGCTGCATAATGCAGGATACGTTCTTTCTCAGGAACAAACTCAAATCGACAAGCAACGCGTTCACTTATTCCGAGTCTATCTGCGGTTTCAATGATGTCGTTCTGTTGCTCACCCTTTCCTAGAATCACGAGCTTCGCCTTTGGATATTCACTCAACACCATCGGCATAGCTTGAACCAGGTTTGTGACACCCTTCACCCATGTGAGTCTTCCTAGGAAAAGTATCATTTTTTCATCAGGTTTTACGTTGTACTTGCTGCGTATTGCTTCCACTTCTTCGGGCTTGCAGACTTTTGGACTGTACTGTTCTGGGTCCACGCCGTTCCAAACGACGCTTATCTTTGAATTTTGCCATCCGTGTCTGATCAGATCTTCCTGCATCGCGTGGCTCACTGTCACTATCTTGTCCACTTTTTGAGACGTTGCCCATTCTAAATGTGAGACAACTTCTGAGCCTTGCCCTCCTGCTCTTCCCCATTCGGTGCTGTGCACGTGAAAAGCTACAGGGATTGAGGTCTCGTTCTTGACCATTAGTCCTGAAACGCTGCTTAACCAATCGTGGACACACACGATGTCATAGTTGAGTCGTTCCTTCTTCAGCATGCTGTTGATGAATTTGGATGCACTAAGTATGTTATAGATGAATATGTCGTTGAACAATCGGATGTTCGTCCCCCATTTCTTAAGGTCGTCAACAACAAACATCGGAAACACGTTGCTCGCGTCTGCCACCAATGGTCGATGAACTTCAACGCCCTTCATAATCTCTCTGGTCTTCAGGTTCCCAGGGTTAAGTGTGAAGACCGTTACGTCATTGCCCATGGAAACGTATTCACGGGTTATGTACTCTGCGTAAGTGCCCAGCCCTCCCACGAGCGCGGGTGGATATTCCCATACGAAGAAACCGATTCTCAACGATCGACACCTTCAAGAGAACAACTACTGTCACGCGTAAACTCGGAGTATGACAACAATTTAGGTTCCTCTGGTCTAATGCAGGGTCTGCAGTGAATAAATCAGTTATGAATTTACAATCAAAACCGGACCTACGCCTTTACAACCGTTTCCTGAGAAAAATCGCTTCCACATTTCACGCGCTTGTGGTCGCTGCAGTAGCCGTTGTTGGTTTTTCTGCTGGAATCTCTTGTTCCTTCACGCCCTGTGCCGCCTCATTCTTGGTTGCTGGAAGTATCTGTATTTTTTCCTGCATCGGATGAAGGAGGTCAGGTGGTGGATAGGGCGTGTTCAGAATCGACGAAAGCATGTAGATGGCACTGAAAACGTGCTGGTAAACGGTGAAAAGGATCTGAGGGATCTTAGTTTTCGGGTTTACTTCCAACTTCTTCTTGATGTCTTGAGCACTGCCTTCCATCGTAACAGTGCCAGCCACTGTGTATCTCACGACATTCGGCTTCGTAGTTATGCTAAGTTCAAAAGTAAGCAAGGCTTGATCACTGTTTTTCTTCTGTTCGTCAATTTTCGCGTTGATATCAAAAAAGAGTTCTTCAGATGAACCACGCTGGCCTGTTCTTTCTGCGTGGAGGCTATCTAAGCGAATGGCTACTACAACACCTGCAACAGAATATTTCGGGCAGATAACTGATCCCTCACACTTTTTCAAGTGTTTTTCGTATATAACTTTTCCAGATGTTTTCGAACTTG